>NZ_JBSFUB010000007.1:0-160326 GCF_053591575.1 Streptomyces altiplanensis
GCATCACCCCGCACACCGCCCAGGTCCGCTCCGGCGACGCCGAGCTGACCCGGATCACCGGCGCGCAGGCCCCCTCCGGCATCCCCGTCACGATCTCCTCGCCGGTCAGCGAGCGCCCCAGGCGCAGCGCGTCCTCGCAGCGCGGGCGACGCAGCGCTCCGGCGCAGTCGCGCCGCCGCGCCTACGGCAGCGGCGGCGGGAGCAGCAGCAGCGCCAGCCGGGGCAGCGCCGCGTAAGCAGGACTGCGCTTCCTGGGCGACACGCGCGCCAGCGCGCGCAGTACACGGGCAGGGCCGGTGCGGGCAAGGAAGGACTTCGGTCAGTTCTTGCCCGCACCGGCATGCCGGGCCCAGACGGGCAGTACGAACCAGCACAGCACGAACCAGGCCACCAGCCCGCCGACCAGCCACAGGGCGAGCGAGCTGTCCAGCGCCAGCCGGAGGATCAGCAGCAGCGCCAGCGCCATCGTGCACAGCAGCAGCACCAGCCCGAGAAGGGTCAGTCTGGACGCCCACATCACCGTCTGCGGCTTGAGCCGGCGGCCGGTGACCAGGCGGTGGAAGGAGACCGGGCCGACCAGCGACCCCACTGTCGCCGCTCCGATCACGACCGTGACGACGTAGATGTGCCGGTCGGTCGTCGACAGGTCGGCGAACCGCGGCTGGAAGACGACGGTCAGCAGGAAGGCGAACAGGATCTGCACGCCGGTCTGCGCGACCCGCAGCTCCTGGAGCAGCTCGGCCCACAGCCGGTCCGCCCGCTCCTCCTCCGTCTCGTCACGGCCCCGCCGGAGCCCCCGGGACCCCGTCTCGTCACGGCCCCGCCGGAGCTCCCGGGGCCCCGTATCGCTCATGGTGCCGTCCCGGGCCCGCTCTCCAGACGCAGCTGAAGCTCCTTCTCCTGGTCGCCCGAGGCGGAGCCCTCCTCGGACACGGAGAACGCCGATTCGAGCTGCTCGCGCAGCTGCTCCACCGCCCGGTAGCCGCCCTGGAGGGTGACGGAGACGGATTCCGTCAGCCGTGCGGGAGCGGCCTGCTCCCGTACGGCGGACACGTCGTAGGTGGCGCTCCACACCATCGGGCGTCCGCCCGTGTCGTCCCGCGGTGCGTCGTCGGACGGGCGGTCGGAGGTGAAGGCGGTGCACAGGGCGCCGAAAACGGCGTTGGCGTCCTCCTTGGAGCTCCCGGTGACTTCGACCAGGACCTGCGTTCCGGTGTGTTCCGTGCTGTTCACGGTGAGGCCTCTTTCTCTCGTCGTCGCCGATCCCCAGGCTCACCCGGCGGGATCGCGTGCGCGACCGGAGACCGCGGACCGGCGGGTCCGCGGTCCGGCGAGCGGCGGTACCCACAGGTCGGCGCCCGGATGGCTGCGGCGCGGGTACCCGCTTGTGCGGCGGCGATGCGTCCGGCCCGGATCCGGGGGCCGTGACGGTCCGTGTGCCGCCGCGTCCCGCGGGTAAGCGAGTGGATGGCCGTCCGGCCGCCTGCGGCGAGTGGGGAGAGCAGATGACAGTCGCGAAACAGAGCGTTCTCGTCCTGGACTGCGCGAAGCCCGAGGAGCTGGCGGAGTTCTACGCCGCCCTGCTGGGCGCGGAAGCCAGGGTCGGGACCAACCCGGACTTCGTGGAGATCGTGGGCCACCGGGGCGTGGAGCTGGCGATCCGCAGGGACCACGGCTACGCGCCGCCCAGCTGGCCGCGTCCGGAGGACTCGCAGCAGGCGCATCTGCGGATCCTGGTGGAGCGGGGCGACATGGACGAGGCGGAGCGCGAGGCCGTGAGCCTCGGTGCCCGGCCCGTGGACACGAAGAACAACAGCGGCCCGCGCGACGAACGCGTGTACTCCGATCCCGCGGGACACTCCTTCACGCTGGCCCATACGGGCGCTCCGCGCTGACCGCGGTCCGTCCGCGCCGGCCACCTTCCGCCGCCCGCCCCGCCGCCGGTTCTCAGAGTTCGCGCAGGGCGGGCAGCAGTTCCTTCTCCGCCCATTCGATGAAGGGCCGCTGGTGGCCGCCGCCGACCTGGACCAGGGCGATCTCGGTGAAGCCCGCCTCGGCGTACGGCCGTACCGCCTCGACGAACGTCTCGACGTCCGAGCCGCACGCGATGGACCGCGCGACGTCCTCGGGCCGTACGAACCGGGTGGCCTGGTCGAATCCGGCGGGGCCCGGCAGCTCGGAGTTGACCTTCCAGCCGCCGACGGACCAGCGGAACTGCTCGTGCGCCCGCTTGAGCGCCGCGTCCCGATCGGTGTCGAAGCAGACCGGCACCTGGCCGACCCGGGGCTTTCCGCTGCCGCCGTGGCGGTCGAACGCCTCCAGGAGCTCCCTCTTGGGCTCGGTGGCGACGACCAGGTCGCCGAGCCGGCCGGCGAGTTCGCACGACCGGGGGCCGGAGACCGCGATGCCGATCGGGGGGAGCTGCTCGGGCAGGTCCCAGAGCCGGGCGTTCTCGACGTCGTAGTGCGTGCCGTGGTGGCTCACGTCGCCGCCGGCGAACAGCGCGCGGATGATCTCCACGGCCTCCTCCAGCATCTCCAGGCGGACGTGGGCGGCGGGCCAGCCCGCGCCGACGACGTGCTCGTTGAGGTTCTCGCCCGACCCGAGGCCGAGCCGGAACCGGCCCTCCGAGAGCAGCTGCACGGTCGCGGCCTTCTGGGCGACGACGGCGGGGTGGTAGCGGACCGTCGGGCAGGTCACGTACGTCATCAGCGGAATGCGTGAGGTGGCCTGGGCCGCCGCGCCGAGCACGCTCCAGGCGTACGGTGCGTGGCCCTGTTCTTCCAGCCACGGGAAGTAGTGGTCCGAGGTGACGGAGAAGTCGAAGCCGGCCCGCTCCGCGGCGACCACGTGGTCGACCAGATCGCGGGGCCCGGCCTGCTCGGTCATCATCGTGTATCCGATTTGCACCATGAAGAACGGGTTGCCGATCGCCGGGGCACAAAACATCCGCCCCACTGGATGCGGCCCGCATGGCATGGGAGGGGCCTTCGCGCACTACGATCTGCGCCCATGGGGGGACTGCGGCAATCCCGCACCGGGCGTACCAGACGCACCACACGTCCCATAGCGCTGCTGAGCGCTGTGGCGACGCTGCTCGCCGCGCTCTTCGTCTGCCTGGGTGCGGGGTTCGAGCCGGGTTCCGAGCTCCGGGAGCACCACGGGGTCGCCGGCGCCGCCCCTCCCGCTCCCGTCGCCTCCATGGCCGCCGCTGTCGCCGCTCCCGCGCGGGACGGACACGCGTACGTCTGTCCGTACGACTCCCAGCACTGCGGCGCCTTCCCGCACCTGTCCCCCGCCGTGCTCACCGTGCCGCCGCCGGCGCCGCCGGTGACCGCCGAGCCGCAGCATTGCGCACCGCAGGCCGCCACCGACCCGCTACGCGGCGCCGGGGCGCTTCCCCGGGCACCGGGGCGTCATGTCCTTCAGGTGATGCGGACGTAGCCGGGCCGCCCGCGCCCGGGCCTCCGGCATCCCCCGACCCCCCATCAGCAGGCGAAGGACACACATCATGGCTTCCAACAAGACCGCCAACGCGTCGCGCAAGGCCCGAATAGAGGAGATGCGCCGCGCCGAGCAGTCACGCGAGCGCCGCAACCGGCTCATCACGATCGCCATCAGCACGGTCGTCGTGGCCGGCCTGGTCGGATTCGGCTCGTACGTCTTCCTCCAGGAGTCGGAGAAGAAGGAGAAGGCGACGGCCCAGGCCAAGGCTCCCGTCAAGGGCGAGAAGTCCTGGGAGGCGAAGAAGCTGGGCCGCGATCACGTCACCAAGGACGTCTCCTACCCGATGACGCCGCCGGTGGGCGGTGACCACCACCAGGTGTGGATGAACTGCGACCGGGACGTCTACAAGAAGGAGATCCCCAAGGTCAACGCGGTGCACTCGCTGGAGCACGGCGCGGTCTGGGTGACGTACAACGACAAGGCGTCGGACGCCGACGTCGAGAAGCTCGCCGAGAAGGTCGGCAAGACCTCGTACTCGATGATGAGCCCGGTCAAGGACCAGGCCGGGGCGCTCATGCTCAGCGCGTGGGGCAAGCAGGTGACCGTGGACAGCGCGGCGGACCCGCGGGTCGACCAGTTCTTCACGAAGTACGTGCAGGGACCGCAGACGCCCGAGCCCGGTGCGGCGTGCACGGGCGGTATGGGCCAGTGATGACGCGTACGTACTGGGCCGCCGTCACGGCCGTGGTCCTCGCGCTGCTCTTCGCGGCCGGGGCGGTCACGGTCGCCTCCGGGAACGGCGGCGAGGGCGGCGGCACCGCCGCCGCGGGCCGGACGCCCGCCGGGGACTCGGCGGACGCGGGTTTCGCGCGGGACATGTCGGTGCACCACCAGCAGGCGGTGGAGATGTCGTTCATCGTGCGCGACCGCACCAAGGACGAAGAGGTGCGCAGGCTGGCGTACGACATCGCCAACACCCAGGCCAACCAGCGGGGCATGATGCTCGGCTGGCTCGACCTGTGGGGCCTGCCGAAGCACTCGCCGGACGAGCCGATGGCCTGGATGGCCGGGGAGGATCCCTCCGGCCACGGCGGCCACGGCGGCCACGGCGGGCACGGGGCGCACGAGGCGCGTGAGGGAGCGCTCATGCCCGGCATGGCGACCCGGGCCGAGCTGGCGGAGCTCCGCGAGGCGGACGGCAAGCAGGCGGAGATCCTCTATCTCCAGCTGATGACCGACCACCACGAGGGCGGCGTCGCGATGGCCCAGGGCTGCGCCGACCGGTGCGAGGTCACCACGGAGCGGTCCCTGGCGCAGGGCATGGTCGACGCCCAGGAGTCGGAGATCAAGCTGATGACCGACCTGCTGAAGGCGCGGGGCGCGGCTCCCCGCCCCTGACCGGGCCGCCCCGCCGCCCGCCCCCACGGACCGCCCGGACCACCGCGTCCGGGCGGTCCGTCCTGTTAATGTCGTCGAACTTTCGTTCGCCCATGCCTGAAGGACGCCGGATGACCATGCCCGCTCCGCCCGCCGGCCAGAGCCCGTGGGGCCCGCCGCCGGCCGGGTTCCCGGCACCACCGCCCCCGGCGGGGCAGCAGCCCCGCAACGGCATGGGCATCACGGCGCTGGTACTCGGCACGATCGGTGTGGTCCTCGGCCTGGCCGTGTTCCTGTTCTGGATCTCCTGGCTGCCCGCCCTGCTGGCACTGGTCTTCGGCATCGTCGGGCTCGGCCACGCCCGCAAGGGGCTGGCGACCAACAAGGCGACGGCCCTCACCGGCCTGGTCCTCGGCGCGGCGGGGCTGCTGCTCGCCGTCGGCGGCGGGGTGTTCACCTTCTCGAAGGTCGCGGAGTTCACCGACGGCATCCGTTCGGACGTCGAGACCGGCGAGGCGGAAGCGGACGCGGCGGGGGCTTCCGCCGCCGCGTCGGCGAAGGCGGAGGCTTCCGCGTCCGCCGCGGCGGAGGAGGCGAGGAACCTGGCGTTCGGCGAGACGTACACGTACGGGAACGGCCTGAAGGTCACGGTCTCCGGGCCGCGGCCGTTCGTGCCGGACGAGTTCGCGTTCGGCCACCCGAAAGGCAACAAGGCGGTCGAGGTGACGGTCACCGTGGTCAACGGGGGCAGCGAGAAGACCGACCTCAAGACGGGCCTGCCGAGGGCCGGCGACGCCGACGGGGCCGATGCGGAGCTGCTGATCGACGGCAGCGGCCGGCAGAAGGTCCTCACCGGCATGCTCCTTCCCGGCAAGCGGGCGGTCGGGAAGTACGCCTTCTCGCTGCCCGCCGACGCGGCCGACCGGATACGGGTGACGTTCAGCCCCGACCTGACGAAGTACGACGACGCCTTCTGGTCCGGCCCTGCCACGTAGGGCCGGACCCGGCCGAACGGGACCGCCGGCGCCGGGGCGGGACGTCCGTGCGGGACGTCCGTGCGGGCGTCCCGCACGGGTCCGTCATGGCTTTCCGAGGACATCGCGTCAGAGAGACGATAAACTGGGCGCGTGCCTCAACTACGCCTCGCTCTGAACCAGATCGACTCGACCGTCGGGGACCTCGCCGGCAACGCCGAAGCGATCGTCCGCTGGACCCGGCACGCCGCCGAGCAGGGCGCCCACCTCGTGGCGTTTCCCGAGATGGCACTGACCGGCTACCCCGTCGAGGACCTCGCCCTGCGGTCGTCCTTCGTCGAGGCGTCGCGCGACGCCGTGCGGACGCTCGCGGTGCGCCTCGCCGAAGAGGGCTTCGGGGAGATCCCGGTCGTCGTCGGCTACCTCGACCGCTGCGAGAAGGCCCAGCCGCGCTACGGCCAGCCCGCCGGCTCCCCGCAGAACGCCGCCGCCGTGCTGCACCGCGGCGAGGTCGCGCTGTCCTTCGCCAAGCACCACCTCCCCAACTACGGCGTCTTCGACGAGTTCCGGTACTTCGTGCCGGGCGACTCCATGCCCGTCGTCCGCGTGCACGGCGTCGACGTCGCCCTCGCCATCTGCGAGGACCTCTGGCAGGACGGCGGCCGCGTGCCGGCCACCCGGTCCGCCGGGGCGGGTCTGCTGCTCTCCGTCAACGCCTCCCCGTACGAGGTCCACAAGGACGACAGCCGCCTGGAGCTGGTGCGCAAGCGCGCCCGGGAGGCGGGCTGCACGACGGCGTACGTCGCGATGACGGGCGGCCAGGACGAGCTGGTCTACGACGGCGACTCGATCGTCTGCGACAAGGACGGCGAGGTCGTCGCGCGCGCCCCGCAGTTCTCGGAGGGCAGCATGCTGCTCGACCTGGACCTGCCTGCCGCGAGCCCCGTTCCCCCGTCCGGGACGGTCGACGACGGGCTGCGCATCGACCACGTCGTGCTCTCCGAGAAGCCCCTCCCCGCGTACGAGCCCGAGCTGACCGGCGGATACGCCGAGCGCCTGGAGGACGAGGAGGAGGTGTACTCGGCGCTGGTCGTGGGCCTGCGCGCGTACGCCGCCAAGAACGGCTTCGGCTCCGTCCTGGTCGGGCTGTCCGGCGGCATCGACTCGGCGCTCGTGGCCGCGATCGCGTGCGACGCGCTGGGCGCGCGGAACGTGTACGGCGTGTCCATGCCGTCGAGGTACTCCTCGGAGCACTCCCGGCGCGACGCGGCCGAACTGGCCCGCCGTACCGGACTGAACTTCCGGACCGTACCGATCGAGCCGATGTTCGACGCGTACATGGGCTCGCTCGGCCTGACCGGGCTCGCCGAGGAGAACCTCCAGTCGCGGCTGCGCGGCACCACGCTGATGGCCATCTCCAACCAGGAGGGCCAGATCGTGCTCGCGCCGGGCAACAAGTCCGAGCTGGCGGTGGGCTACTCGACGCTCTACGGCGACTCGGTCGGCGCGTACGGGCCGGTCAAGGACGTCTACAAGACGTGGATCTTCGCGCTGGCGCGGTGGCGGAACAAGGCGGCCGAGGAGCGGGGCCAGACCCCGCCGATCCCGGAGAACTCCCTCACCAAGCCGCCGAGCGCGGAGCTGCGCCCCGGCCAGGTCGACACCGACTCGCTGCCGGACTACGACGTGCTGGACCGGATCCTGGAGAGGTACGTCGACAAGGACCAGGGCCTGGACTCGATCGTGGCCGCGGGCTTCGACCGGGCGCTGGTCGCGAAGACGCTGCGGATGGTGGACGCGGCGGAGTACAAGCGCCGGCAGTACCCGCCGGGCACGAAGATCTCCCCGAAGGGCTTCGGCAAGGACCGCCGCCTGCCGATCACGAACCGGTGGCGCGAGTCGCCCGTCTGACGCGTGTGGCGCGGGGCTCCGCCCCGGACCCCGGAGGGGGCCCGGGGGCCCGGAGGTCCGGGGGCCTGAAGGTCCGAAGGTTCGGAGACGAGCCTCCGGACCGGGAAGGGGCGGGCAGGGGGAAGGCCCCCGTCAGGCCACCGTGTCGCGCACCGGTTCCCGGTTCGCCGCGCCCCCGGCCACCACCCGCGAGCGGGACGACACCGGGGCGCGGTCCAGGAGGCCCGCCGTGACGGCGATCGCGAGACCCGCCGCCGCCAGCACGGCACCGACCAGCGTCGGGGACATCCAGCCCCAGCTGGCGGTGATCGCCATGCCGCCGAGCCACGCACCGCCCGCGTTGGCGAGGTTGAAGGCCGAGTGGTTGGAGGCCGAGGCCAGGGTGGGGGCGTCCTTGGCCTTGTTCATGACCAGCATCTGGAGCGGTGTGGTGGTCATGAAGCCGACCGCGCCCAGCACCACCACGGTGACCAGCGCCGCCCACTGCACGTGCACGGTGTAGTTGAACGCCAGCAGGACGACCGCGAGGGCGCCCAGTGAGCCGTAGAGCGTGGGGCGCAGGGCCCGGTCGGTCAGCGGGCCCGCCGCGAGGGCGCCCAGCGTCATGCCGATGCCGAAGAGGGCGAGGACCAGCGTCACGGAGGACTCGCCGAAGCCCATGACCTCGGTCGTCATCGAGGCCAGGTAGGAGTAGACCGCGAAGACACCCGCGAAGCCGAAGACGGCGGTGAGCAGGCCGAGCAGGACCTGGCGGTTGCCGAGGGTGCGCAGTTCGCGGCCCACGCTCCGCCGGGTGTCCGTCGGGACGTACGGAACCAGACGGGCCAGCGCCGCCATCGCGACCAGGCCGATCGCCGCCACCACCAGGAACGTGGCGCGCCATCCGAGGTGCTGGCCGAGCAGGGTGGCGGCGGGTACGCCGACGATGTTGGCGACCGTGAGGCCCAGGAACATCGTCGCGACGGCCCGCGCCTGCCGCCCGTCCGCGACCAGCCGCGCCGCGACCACCGCGCCGACCCCGAAGAACGCCCCGTGCGGCAGCCCGGCGAGCACCCGGCCCGCCACCAGCCAGCCGAAGCCGGGGGCGAGGGCCGAGGCGAGGTTGCCGACCGTGAAGAGGGCCATGAGCAGCAGGAGCATGCGCTTGCGCGGGACGCGCGAGCCGAGGGCGGTGAGCAGGGGGGCGCCGATGACCACGCCGATCGCGTACGCCGACACGAGGTAGCCGGCGGTGGGCACCGAGGTGTCCAGATCGTCCGCGACATTGGGCAGCAGGCCCATCATGACGAATTCGGTGGTGCCGATGCCGAAGGCACTCACGGCGAGAGCGAGCAGAGCTACGGGCCTGGGCGGCCGGGGCATGGGGAGACCTTCCACAAGAGGGACTTCGTTCCTGTACTGAACAAAGTCTCTCAGGTGAAATGTTCCGCGACGTGAACACGGGGTTTCGGCAGGGCGTGCGGGGGCCGGATCCCGCACGCCGGGACGCCGGGTCCCGCGCGTCAGATCTCCACGCGCGCCGCGATCGGCAGGTGGTCGCTGTTCGTCTCCGGCAGGGCCCACGACGACACCGGCCTGATCCCCTTCACCATGATCTGGTCGATCCGCGCCATCGGGAACGACGCCGGCCAGCTGAAGCCGAAGCCGTCGCCCGCCGCGCCCTGCGTGGACCGCATCTGCGAGGTGACGGCGTTCAGGGCCCGGTCGTTCATCGTGCCGTTCAGGTCGCCGAGGAGGACGACCTTGCCGACGGGCTCGCGGGCGATGGCCTCGCCCAGCGCGTCCGCGCTGTCGTCGCGCTGCCCGGCCGTGAAACCGGCGTTGACCTTGACCCGTACCGACGGCAGGTGGGCGACGTACACCGCGACGTCGCCCGACGGCGTCGCCACCGTCGAGCGCATGGCGCGGGTCCAGCCCATCTTGATGTCGACGGGCTGCGTACCGGTCATCGGGTACTTGCTCCACAGACCGACCGTGCCCTGCACCGAGTGGTACGCGTACGTGTCGGACAGGGCGCTCTCGTACGACGCCACCTCACTCGGCTTGAGCTCCTGCAGCGCCACCACGTCCGCGCCCGAGTCGGCCAGCTCGCGGGCCGTTCCCCGGGGGTCCGGATTGGCGGCGTTGACATTGTGGGTGGCGACCATGAGGTTGCCGCCCGTCTCCGACTTGTCGGTGAGCAGACCACCGAAGAGATTGAGCCAGACCAGGGCAGGCAGCAGCAGGGCGACGAGCGCGGTCGCCGAGCGGCGCAGCAGGGCGGCGGCGAGCAGAAACGGAACGCCCAGGCCCAGCCAGGGAAGGAAGGTTTCGGTGAGGCTGCCGAGGTTGCCGATCGCGTTGGGGATCTGCGCGTGGAAGACCATCAACAGCGTGAGCAGGAGGGCGCAGAGCGCGAGGAGGATGCCGCGCCGCCAGATGCCGCGATCGTGACGCAGGCTTTCGAGGCGGCGCCGGAGCCGGGATCCGGAACGCTCAGGCCCTGAGCTGCCGTTCTCCGTGTCCGTCATGTACGCCTGCGCCATTCCGCTGTCCTCACTGCCTTGCCGTGCACACCGCTCCCACCTTCAGACCCTAGGTGATGACCGGTGCTTTTCCCCGCCGCCGAACACGGCGGCCGTACTGCCACGAGGACGACGGGGCACCGCGGCGGGTTCCGGCCCGGGCGCGTCGGGCGAATGCTGTGACGAAACGCGCACAAACCAGCCAGGGGGCGCGCCCGACGGCGCAGCCCCACTTCCCGGGGACCCGGTGGGGATGCCACCATGGACGTGGTCCGGGGACGCCGTCAGGGCGCCTCGAGATTTCGAAGGAGCCGTAGGCCATGACGCTTCAGGCTGCCCAGAAGACTTCCGCCGACAGCGGCAAGGCGCTGTACGGCGGCAAGGGCACTCGCCGCATCACCGTCCACGACATCGCCGCCGCCAAGGAGCGCGGCGAGAAGTGGCCCATGCTCACCGCGTACGACGCGATGACCGCCTCCGTCTTCGACGAGGCCGGCATCCCGGTCCTGCTCGTCGGTGACTCCATGGGCAACTGCCACCTCGGTTACGAGACCACCGTGCCCGTCACGATGGACGAGATGACCCTGCTCTCCGCCGCTGTCGTACGGGGCACCAGGCGCGCCCTGGTCGTCGGCGACCTGCCCTTCGGCTCGTACCAGGAAGGGCCGGTGCAGGCCCTGCGCAACGCGACCCGGCTGATCAAGGACGCCGGCGTGGGCGCGGTGAAGCTGGAGGGCGGCGAGCGCTCGCACGCCCAGACCGAGCTGCTGGTGAAGGCCGGCATCCCGGTCATGTCGCACCTGGGGCTGACGCCGCAGTCCGTCAACACCATGGGCTACCGGGTCCAGGGCCGCAGCGACGAGGCCGCGCACCAGCTGCTGCGGGACGCGAAGGCGGCGCAGGACGCGGGTGCGTTCGCGGTCGTGCTGGAGCTCGTACCGGCCGAACTGGCCGCCGAGGTGACGCGCTCGCTGCACATTCCGACCGTGGGCATCGGCGCGGGGCCCGACACGGACGCGCAGGTCCTCGTCTGGACCGACATGGCGGGCCTGACGGGCGGCAAGGTGCCGCGCTTCACCAAGCAGTACGCGAACCTGCGGGAGACCCTCGGGGACGCGGCCAAGGCGTTCGCCGGCGATGTCGTCGGCGGGGCGTTCCCGCAGGAGGAGCACACCTTCCACTAGCCACTGCCCGCACCAGGACAGCCCGCCGACTTCCCCCATCGGCGGGCTGTCGGCGTTCTGTCGGTGCGTTGTCAGTGGCGGCTGCTCTCATGGTCGGCATGACGCGATTCGACACGAACCCCACGGGCGGCGCGGCCAACGCCGTCCAGGTAAGGGGACTGGTCAAGCACTACGGCGAGACCAAGGCGCTGGACGGCGTGGACCTGGACGTACGGGAAGGCACCGTGCTCGGTGTCCTCGGGCCCAACGGCGCCGGCAAGACCACTCTCGTACGGTGCCTGTCCACGCTGGTCCGGCCGGATGCCGGCACGGCCGTCGTGGCCGGGTACGACGTGGTGAAGCAGCCCCGGCAGCTTCGCCGCACGATAGGCCTGACCGGGCAGTACGCCTCGGTCGACGAGAAGCTCGCCGGCTGGGAGAACCTCTACATGATCGGGCGGCTGCTCGATCTGTCCCGCAAGGACGCGCGGCGGCGCGCGGACGAGCTGCTGGAGCGGTTCTCGCTCACCGAGGCCGCGAAGAAGCCGGTGATGCAGTACTCCGGCGGCATGCGGCGGCGCCTGGACCTGGCGGCGTCGATGATCGGGCAGCCCGCCGTGCTCTACCTGGACGAGCCGACGACCGGACTCGACCCCCGCACGCGCAACGAGGTGTGGGACGAGGTCAAGCGGATGGTGGGCGAGGGGGTCACCGTCCTGCTCACCACCCAGTACATGGAGGAGGCCGAGCAGCTCGCGAGCGAGCTGACGGTCATCGACCGCGGCCGCGTCATCGCGGGTGGCAAGGTCGACGAGCTGAAGGCGAAGGTCGGCGGCCGCACGCTGGAGGTCCGGCCGGCCGATCCGGAGCAACTGACCGCCATGGCGCGGGCGTTGAGCGAGGCGGGGCTCGACGGCATCGCGGGCTCCCAGGTCGACGCCGGCGAGGGCCTGCTGTACGTACCGATCCTCAGCGACGAGCAGCTGACCGCGGTGGTCGGCCTGCTGGGCGCGCGCGGTTTCGGTATCGCGCACATCGGCACCCACCTGCCCAGCCTGGACGAGGTGTTCCTGGCCATCACGGGCGAGAAGACGAGCGAAGCGGCGGCCGAGACCGTCACGCCCGAGTCCCCCGCGAACAACAAGCACGAGGAGGTCGCGGCATGAGCGCGGCGACAGTGACCCCGCCGGCGCCGGCGCCCGTGAAGGCGGCGCACGACGGCGAGGGGCGGATCGGCCTGCGGGCCAATCTCCGGCACATCGGCGCGCTCGCCCGCCGCAACGCCCTGCAGATCAAGCAGGACCCGCAGTCGATGTTCGACGTGCTGCTGATGCCGATCGTCTTCACCCTGCTCTTCGTCTTCGTCTTCGGCGGCGCGGTCGCGGGCAACGGCAAGCAGGACGAGTACGTCAGTTATCTGGTCCCCGGCCTGATGGCGATGATGGGCCTGAACGTCTCCATGGCGGTCGGCACCGGCATCAACGAGGACTTCCAGAAGGGGGTCATGGACCGGTTCCGCACGATGCCGATCGCCCGGTCCTCCGTCCTCATAGCGAAGATCGTCGTCGAGGTCGGCCGGATGATGGTCGCCTTCGCGATCCTGCTGGCCGTGGGCTTCATGCTGGGCATGTCGGTCGAGACGTCGCCGCTGCACGTGCTGGGCGCGATCGGGCTCTCGCTCATGTTCGGCGCCTCGCTCATGTGGATCTTCATCCTGATCGGGCTGTCCGTGAAGACGGCGCAGGCCGTGCAGGGGATGGCGATGCTCGTCCTGATGCCGTTGCAGTTCGGGTCCTCGATCTTCACCCCGCCGTCGACCATGCCGGGCTGGCTCCGGGCCTTCACCGACTACAACCCGCTGTCGAGCCTGGCCGACGCGGCGCGCGGGCTGTTCATCGGCGGGCCCGTCGCCCGCGACGTGTGGATGGTGGTGGCCTGGGCCGTGGTCATCACACTGGTGACGGCGCCGCTCGCGATCTCGAAGTTCCGCAAGAAGACCTGAGTCCACGAGGCCATGAGGTCATGCGGTCATGAGGTCATGCGGTCATGAGTCCTGAGGCCGCGTCAGAGGCCGGCGAGGGCGGCTGCCTCGTCCAGGGTGAGGCAGCCGCCCTCGGCGTACGCCGCCTCGTACGCGGCGTCGCCCAGCACGGCACGGGTCGCCGCCTCGGCGTCCTCCCTGGTGTCGCGGTCCTGGGCCGTCACGAAGTGGCCCGCCGGCAGGAGGCTTTCGTGTGCGCCGAGCAGCCGGGCGGCGTCGCGCGCCTGTCCCGGCCCGGCGAGCCCGGCCAGGGCGCGGGCCACCGTCACCAGGTGGATCGCCGGCATCTGCGGGGCGACCATCCGGGACAGCGGCTCGCGCGAGCGCTCCAGCGCCTGGCGGGCATGGCCGAGCGCCTCGTCGTACCGGCCGTCCAGGTTGTCCATCCAGGCGAGGAGGCCGAGCACGAAGCCGGCGAAGATCGCGAGGTTGGACCGGTTGAAGGACCGGCGCATCAGCTCCAGTTGCTCGCGTGCCTCGCCGGTGCGGCCCGTGCGGCCGCACCACATCGCGAGGTACATGCGGGCGGCGGGCTCCGACTCGTGCCCGTGCTGCTCGACCTCGGCGAGGATCCGGCGCAGCATCGCCTCGGCCTCCTCGCCGTCCCCCGTCTCCATCAGTACGCCCGCGAGCCGGACCCGCAGCAGCGACACCTGCGACTGCGCGCCGAGCCGGACCGCGTGGCCGATCGCGGCGCGGAAGTCCTCGGCGGCGAGACCGAACCGGCCCCTGCGCTCGCGTGCCTCGCCGCGCGCGGCGAGGGCCTCGGCCGCGCCCCACGCGTCGCCGAGCCGGGTGAAGATCTCCAGGCTCTCCTCCGCGTCGCGGCTCGCGTCGCCCACCCAGTCGCTCCGGTTGGCGAGGATGTTGGCCCGCATCTGGAGGGCGGAGGCGAGCTCCCAGGTGTAGCCGTACTCCCGGCAGGCGTCGACGGTCCGGTTGACGATCTCGTGCAGCTGCCCGGGGCTGCCGGTCAGCATGACCGCGTAGAACGACAGGCTCCCCGGCATGCGGCAGGTCTGCGGCAGGCCGGGCCGGTAGACCTCGGCGACGCGGCGCAGCCATGCCATGGCCTCGTCGCCCGTCCAGTCGTCGAGCTCGTGGTTCATGCTCGCCAGGTGGATCAGCCAGGCTCCGCGCCTGGCCTCCAGAAGCTGCTCGGGCGCCATGGGCGGCGGCGCGTCCGTGCACCGTTCGTGCAGGGCGTGGACGGGGGCGACCGGCGGGGCGAAGGGGTCGGGGCCGAGCCGGGTGGCGGCCTGGGACCAGTGGCGGGCCTCGCCGCGCAGGCCGCGGATCGTCCAGTACCAGGCGAGTGAGTGGACGAGGCAGAGCACTTCGTGCTCGTCGTGGGCGGCGACGGCGCGGCGCAGGGCGGTGCGCAGGTTCTCGTACTCGACCTGGAGGAGGCTGATGCGGGCGAGCTGCTCGTGACCGCGCAGCAGGGGTTCGGTGTGGCGGGCGAGCTCGCGGAAGTGGACGAGGTGGCGGCGCTCGGCGGTGGGACGGTCGCCCGATTCGTCGAGGCGTTCGGCGGCGTACTCGGCGACGGTTTCGAGGAGGCGGTAGCGCATGCCGCCGCCGTCGTCCGAAGGGGCCGCGACCACCAGCGACTTGTCGACCAGTGAGCCGAGCACATCGAGCGCGTCCGGGCCGCACACCGCTTCGGCGGCGGCCAGGTCGCAGCCGCCCGCGAAGACGGACAGGGCGCGCAGCGCGGCCCTCTCCCGCTCGTCCAGCAGGTCCCACGACCAGTCGACGACCGCACGCAGGGTCTGCTGCCTCGGCAGCACGGTGCGGCTGCCTCCGGTCAGGAGCCGGAACCGGTCGTCGAGGCGGTCCGCGATCTGGCGCGGGGTGAGCATCCGCAGCCGGGCGGCGGCCAGTTCGATGGCGAGGGGCAGCCCGTCGAGGCGCCGGCAGATCTCGGCGGCGGCGGCCGGGTCGTCGTCGACGCGAAAGCCCGGTCTCGCGGCCGCGCCGCGTTCGGCGAGGAGGCGCAGCGCCATGGGGTCGGGCAGCGGCTCCACGGGCCGGACGGTCTCGCCGGGCACGCCGAGCGGTTCACGGCTGGTGGCGAGTACGGTCACGCCGGGGCAGCGGGCCAGCAGTTCCTCGGCGAGGCGGGCCGCGGCGTCGACGACGTGCTCGCAGTTGTCGAGCAGGATCAGCATCCGGCGGCGGGCGCAGTGCTCGACGAGGCGTACGAGCGGATCGTCGCCGTGCCGGTCCGCGGCGCGCAGTTCCTCGGCGCCGGCGCCGCGCAGGACGGTCTCGCGCGCGCCCAGCGCGATGAGCACCGCTTCGGGAACGGTCTCGGGGTCGTCGACGGGCGCGAGCTCCGCGAGCCACACCCCGTCCCGCCAGGCACCGCCGGCGGCCTGGGCGGCCTCGGCGGCCTCCTGCGACAGCCGCGTCTTGCCTGCGCCGCCGGGGCCGAGCAGGGTGACGAGCCGGGCGCGCGCGAGGTCGCCGGTGAGGGCCTCGATGTCGGCCCCGCGCCCCACGAAGGAGGTCAGCCGGGCCCGCAGGTTGCCGTGCGCGACGCGGTGGTCGGCCGGAGGCCGGTCCTCCGGCGACCGGTCCGCCAAAGGCCGGCCAGGGCGGCCGGACGGGTCCGGCGGAGTGAGCAGTTCGGTGTGCAGGGCGCGGAGCTGGGGGGACGGGTCGGCGCCCAGGCGCGACGCCAGGTCGCGGCGGAGTTCGTCGTACGCCGCGAGCGCCTGCGCGGTGCGGCCCGTGTCGCGCAGGGCGCGCAGGCGCAGGGAGTGGAGCGGTTCGTCGATGGGGTGGTCGTCGCAGAGCGCCGTGAGCTCCGGCAGGGCCTCCTCGGCCCGTCCCAGGCCGACCAGGGCGGCCAGACGGCCCCGGCGGGCCGCGAGGCGGCGGGACTCCCAGCGGGCCGCCTCCGCCGTACGGTCGGGAAGGCCGGCCAGGACCGGTCCGTGCCACAGCCCCAGCGCCTCGTCGAGCAGCGCCGCCGCCTTGCCGGGGTCGCCGGCGTCCAGGGCCTTCGCGCCCTCCCCCGCGAGGCGCTCGAAGCGGTACAGGTCCACGTCCTCCGGATCAGCGCACAGCCGGTAGCCGCCGTCGGCGGAGGCGATCGCCGCATGGCCCAGGGCCCGGCGGGCGCGGGCGACCAGGGCCTGGAGCGCGCCGGCCGCGTCGGCGGGCGGGTCGCCGTTCCACACCTCGTCGGCGAGGGCGCCGGCCGTGACCGTACGCCCGGGCCGCAGCGCCAGTGCCGTCACCAGCGCGCGCAGCCGCGCCCCGCCGACGGGGACGGTCGTGCCGTCGTCGCGGAGTGCCTGCGTGGGGCCGAGGATGCGGTAGCGCACGGCCCTATTGTCCAAGGCGTGCGGCCGCCGGGCCGCCGGGTGTCTCCAGCCCGGCCAGGACCCCGGCCTCCCGGCGCCGGTGGGCGCGCCCCGCCCGGTCCGGTTCCGCCGTCCCGCCGAACCACTCGGGGCGGGCGCCGACCGCCCGCAGCAGGCGTTCGCCGGGCACCGGCTCGTACGTACGCCCCCCGGCGCGCGTCGCGGCGTACCCCTCGGCGACCACCTGGAGGGAGCGGACCGGGCCGACGGTCTCCGGCACGTCGTCCGGCCCCCGCAGCGTCGGCCGCCACCGCGCTTCGCCGCCCACCGGGAACGGTTCGCCGCAGTATTCCGCCTGCCGGCCGTCGTACATGATTCTCCAGAGCGCCATGGATCCAGCTTTGCCGGAACTACCGTTGCCGCGCGAGACGTTTTCCCAGTCCCGCCCGTACGCCCGTCCTCCACCCCGGGAGCCCCGCGCATGACCACCGCCCTCACCCGTCGCGACCGGCGGATCAGTCCCGTCTTCCTCGGGATCGCCGCCGTCATGGCGGTCTCCGGCTGGGCGGTGTGGACGGAGTTCTCGGCGAGCACCGGCTTCGCCGTCTTCCTCTTCGTCACGTCCGCGTGGATCGTCTCGCTCTGCCTGCACGAGTACGCGCACGCCCGCACCGCCCTGCACAGCGGCGACATCTCCGTCGGTGCGAAGGGGTATCTGACCCTCAACCCGCTGAAGTACACCCATGCGCTGCTGAGCATCGTGCTGCCGGTGCTCTTCGTGATCATGGGCGGTATCGGTCTGCCCGGCGGCGCCGTCTTCATCGAGCGGAGCCGCATCCGGGGCCGCTGGAAGCACAGCCTGATCTCGGCGGCGGGGCCGCTGACGAACGTGCTGTTCGCGGTCGTGTGCACCGCGCCGTTCTGGCTGGACGCGCTGGACGGCGTCCCCGACGTGTTCCGTTACGCACTCGGGTTCCTCGCCCTGCTCCAGGTCACGGCGGCGATCCTGAACTTCCTGCCGGTGCCGGGCCTCGACGGTTACGGCGTGATAGAGCCCTGGCTCTCGTACGGGATCCGCCGCCAGGTCGAGCCGCTCGCGCCCTTCGGGCTGCTGCTGGTCTTCGGCGTGCTGTGGATCCCGGGGGTCAACCAGCTCTTCTTCGACGCGGTGGACGCGGTCCTGCGCGGGCTGGGCGTCCCCGCCCTGGACCCCGCCCTGGGCCAGCGGTTCTACCGCTTCTGGCAGGGCGAACCGCAGCTGCCCCCGACTATCGGGTGACCGGGGTCTCCCGTTCGGCCTTCGCCCTGCGCAGGTAGTACCAGGCCATGTTGGAGGTGACTCCCGCCAGCAGGATCCAGATGATCCCGAGCCAGGTGCCCTGGACGAAGGACACCACCGCCGCGGCCACGGCGAGGGCGCAGACGACGAGGGCGTACAGAGCGAGGCGGGGCATGGGAGCGGCTCCTGTCCGGGTACGGAATGCTTCCCGTCCAGTGTCCACCATGCCCCGATCGTGCTTATACGTCGGTCACGCGCAGGCCCGCGTGCGCCTTGTAGCGGCGGTTCACCGAGATCAGGTTGGCGACCAGCGACTCCACCTGGTGGGCATTGCGCAGCCGGCCCGCGAAGACGCCGCGCATGCCCGGGATGCGGGCCGCCAGGGCCTGCACCAGGTCGGTGTCGGCGCGCGTCTCGCCCAGCACCATCACGTCGGTGTCGATCTCCTCGACCGCCGCGTCCTGGAGGAGGACGGCCGACAGGTGGTGGAAGGCGGCGGTCACCCGTGAGTCCGGCAGCAGGGCGGCGGCCTGCTCGGCGGCGCTGCCCTCCTCCGGCTTCAGGGCGTACGCGCCCTTCTTGTCGAAACCGAGCGGGTTGACGCAGTCGACGACGAGCTTGCCGCGCAGTTCCTCGCGCAGCGCTTCGAGCGTCTCGGCGTGGCCGTCCCACGGCACGGCGACGATCACGATGTCGCTGCGGCGCGCGCACTCCGCGTTGTCCGCGCCCTCGACGCCGAGGCCCAGCTCGTCGGCGGCGCTCCGCGCGCGCCCGGCGGCGCGCGAGCCGATGATCACCTTCTGGCCGGCCCTGGCCAGCCGGTACGCGAGACCGCGCCCCTGATCGCCGGTCCCGCCGAGCACCCCCACGACCAGGCCGGACACGTCCGGGAGGTCCCAGGGGTCTTTGGCGGCGGGCTTCTTCGCGTTGTCGGTGGAAGTCATGAGCCGACCCTACTCGGAGGTAGCACGCTCGTCCGGGTGAGGCGACGGCATTCGCCCGCGGCCGGCGCGGACGTAGGGCAGGATGCCGCGGCATGGATGCCGTACGTGTCGCCCTGCTGCGCGAAGTCCTCGACGGCACCGAGTGGTTGCCGGCCACCCGGCGGTTCGCCGGGACCCTGCGGTCGTCCGTCGTGCCGCACGGCGGCGGGCTGCTGCTGGTGGGAACCGAGGCGTACGAGCCGTGGCACCTGGCCGCGCACCTCGTCGACGAGGCGGCCTGGTCCGGGCTCGCGGAGCTGAACCCCACGCTCGTACGCCACCGGGTGCGGCCCGGAGAGCCCGCGCACCTGTCGGTGGGACTGGGCAGGATCGAGGCGGCCGGCCGGGGCGAGACCCTGCTCGTCGTGGCGCCGGAGCGGCCGGGGGCGGGGCTGCTGGAGCGGGTGCACGACGCGCGGCGGGCCGGGGCGACCGTGCTCTCGCTGGACGGCGGGGACCGGGAGATCCAGGGGCTGGCGCACGAGGCGCTGTCCGTACCGGCGGACGGGGACGTGGACCTGGACACGGTGCAGCACCTGGTGAGCGCGGCGGCCGGGGAGAACAGCCTGCCCGCGCCGCGGGGGAAGCGGCGGCTTCGGGACCGGCTGTCCCGGCTGGCCGACCAGCTGACGGCCCCGCCGCCGGGACGGTGGTAGGGGCCCGTCAGCCGACCGGCCGGGACGGTGGCGGGGGGCGCGGGCGGTGCCGGCGCCGGTGCGGGCCGAAGTCGCCCGGCAGGACGTAAACCGGTTGCCCGGGGGGCGCGTGGTCGCGGACCATGGCCGGTCGTGACCTCGAAGCTCGCGGCGGTACTGCCGGATCTCGCTCCCTGGCGCTCGTCGCGCGACTTCCGCCTGTTGTTCGTCCAGGGGCTCATCACCTACTTCGGCAGCTTCATGGCGATGGTCGCGATGCCGCTGCAGATCAAGGAGCTCACCGACTCGCCGCTCGCCGTCGGCGCGATGGGCGCCGTCGAACTGGTGCCGCTGGTCGTGTTCGGGCTGTACGGCGGGGCGCTGGCCGACGCCGCCGACCGGCGCAAGGTCATCCTGCTGAGCGAGGCCGGGCTGGGCGTGCTGGCGGTCCTGCTGCTGGTGAACTCGCTGCTGGACGAGCCTTCGCTGTGGCCGCTGTACGGGGTGGCGGCCGGCGTTTCCGCGCTCGCCGGGCTGCAGCGCCCGGCGCTCGACTCCCTCATGGCGCGGATCGTGCCGCACGACCAGCTCACCGCCGCCGCCGCGCTCAACTCACTGCGCTGGCAGACCGGTGCGATCGCCGGCCCCGCCCTGGCGGGCGTGGTCGTCGCGTACGCCGGGCATGCCACGGCGTACGCCGTCACCGTCGCCGCGTTCGCGGTGTCCGTCGCGCTGTGCACCCGGCTCGGGGCGGCGCCGGCCTCCCACGACGCGTCCAGGCCGTCCCTGCGCGGCATCGCGGAGGGCGCGCGCTACGCGTGGAGCCGCCCCGTACTGCTCGGGACGTACGCCGTCGACATGGCCGCGATGTTCTTCGCGTTCCCCAACGCGGTCTTCCCGTTCCTCGCGGACGACCTCGACGCCGAGTGGGCGCTCGGCCTGATGTTCGCCGCGGGGTCCGTCGGATCGGTCGTCGTCAGTCTGACCAGCGGCTGGGCCTCGCGCATCAGGCGGCACGGGCAGCTGGTCGTGTACGGCGCGGCCGGCTGGGGGCTCGCGATCGCCGCCGCCGGGTGGTTCTCGAACGTGTGGGCGGTGCTGGTGTGCCTGGCCGTCGCGGGCGGGGGCGACATGCTCAGCGGGCTCGGGCGGTCGACCATCTGGAACCAGACCGTCCCGGAGGAGCTGCGCGGCCGGCTCGCGGGCATCGAAGTGCTCTCGTACAGCGTCGGCCCGCAGCTCGGCCAGGTGCGGGCCGGCGCCATGGCGGGCTGGTCCGGGACCCGGCCCGCCGTCTGGAGCGGCGGCCTCGCCTGCCTGGCCTCCGTCGGCCTGCTCGCCGCGGCGCTGCCGAAGCTCATGACGTACGACACGGACACGGACACGGACGCACAGCGCCGCCGGGCCCAGAAGGACGCGACGGCGGCTGAAGCGGCGGGGTGAGCGGGCGCCCGGCGAACGACGCCCGGCGAGCGGCGAGCGGTGGTCAGGCTCCCGGTGGTCAGGCGCCGTCCGCCCCCGGCCGCTCGTCGTTCCTGTCGTGCCACTTCGGGTCCGTCTCCCACTGGAGATTGCGCTCGGCCGCGGTCTCCATCGCGCGCTGCGCCTCCTGACGCGTCGGATAGGGGCCGAAGCGGTCCTTGGCCGGGCACTCCGGGCCCTCTTCCACCTTCTTGTGCTCCAGGCAGTAGAACCATTCGCCCGGCTTTCCGGCTGTGCGCTTCTTGAACAGGGCCATCGTCGGCTCCTTCCTCTGCCGCCATGCTGCCCGATGGCGGCTGGATACACTCGCTTGCATGTCTGGCCAGTCGCTGCTCGTACCAGGGGAGCTCTCTCCCGCCCGCTCCGTCCCCGGCAACATCCGGCGCCCCGAGTACGTCGGGAAGCCGGCGCCCACGCCGTACACCGGCCCGGAGATCCAGGATTCCGACACCGTCGAGCGGATGCGCATCGCGGGCCGCATCGCCGCGCAGGCGATGGAGGAGGCCGCCAAGCACATCGCGCCGGGGGTGACCACGGACGAGCTGGACCGGGTCGCTCACGACTTCATGATCGATCATGGTGCGTACCCGTCTACCCTCGGATACCGCGGCTACCCGAAGTCGCTGTGCAGCTCCGTCAACGAGGTCATCTGCCACGGCATCCCGGACTCCACGGTGCTCCGGGACGGCGACATCGTGAACCTCGACGTCACGGCGTACATCAACGGCGTGCACGGCGACAACAACGCGACGTACCTGTGCGGCGACGTCGACGAGGAGTCGCGGCTGCTCGTGGAGCGCACCCGGGAGTCGCTGATGCGCGCGATCAAGGCCGTCAAGCCGGGGCGCCAGATCAACGTCATCGGGCGGGTGATCGAGTCGTACGCCAAGCGCTTCGGCTACGGCGTGGTGCGGGACTTCACGGGGCACGGGATCAACTCCTCGTTCCACTCCGGACTGATCATTCCGCACTACGACAGCCCGCACGCGACGACGGTGATGCAGCCCGGCATGACCTTCACCATCGAGCCGATGCTCACGCTCGGCACGCACGAGTACGACATGTGGGACGACGGCTGGACGGTCGTGACCAAGGACCGGAAGCGGACGGCGCAGTTCGAGCACACCCTGGTGGTGACGGAGACCGGCGCGGACATTCTCACGCTGCCGTGAACGGATCCGCGCGGTAGCGTTTTTACCGACAGGTCGTCGGGAACTCATTGACTTAGGCATACCTAAGCAGGAAGATCGGCGGTGGCGGCTGCGCGTGCTGCCACCGCACGCTCCTCCTTTCCCGTCCCCCTCGGCCCCCCGGAGGCCCGCCTTGGACGCAACCGTCACAGCCGCCACCACCGCCGGAACACCGTTCTCCACGCTCATCCGCGTCGCCTCGCACGAGCAGCACACCGAGGCGGAGACCTCGACCTTCATGAGCGACCTGCTCGGCGGGAAGCTCCCCGTGGACGCGTACGCGCGCTACACCGAGCAGTTGTGGTTCGTGTACCGGGCGCTGGAGGACGCGGCCGGGCCACTGGCGGACGACCCGGTCGCGGGCCCGTTCATCCAGCCCGAGCTGATGCGCACGGCCGAGCTGGAGCGCGACCTGGCGCACCTGCGCGGCGCGCACTGGCGCGCAGGGGCCGAGCCGCTGCCCGCGACCGCGGCGTACGCCGAGCGGGTCGCCGAGTGCGCGCGCGACTGGCCGGCCGGGTACGTGGCGCACCACTACACCCGCTACCTCGGCGACCTGTCGGGCGGCCAGATCATCCGCGACAAGGCGGAGAAGACGTGGGGCTTCGCGCGCAAGGGCGACGGGGTGCGCTTCTACGTCTTCGAGGACATCCCCAACCCGGCGGCCTTCAAGCGGGGTTACCGCGAGCTGCTGGACCGGGTGAACGCGGACGACCTGGAGAAGCGGCGCATCGTCGACGAGTGCAAGCGCGCCTTCGGCTTCAACGGCGCGGTCTTCCGGGAACTGGGCAGGGAGTTCCCGCTCAGCGCCTAGTGCGACCGGTGCGCCGCGTGCGGGGCGAAGCGGACCCGGCCGCCGATCTCGATCATGCCGTCGGGCCCCGGCGCCGTCAGGATCTGGGAGCCGCGGCCCTGCGTGATGTTCAGGGCGCGGCCCAGTCCGGCGGTGAGCAGGAGGGCCGCCGTGCCGGTCGCCTCGTCCTCCGTGATGCCGTCGTCGCGGCGCGGGAACGCCCGGGCGCGGACCCGGCCCGCCGCCTCGTCCTCCCAGGCCCAGGCGTACAGCCGGCCCTCGCCCGGAGGGGGCGCGGGCAGCGCGTCGACCTCGGCGGCCGTCGCGTACCGCTGGAGGCGGCACGGCGGGGCCCACTCGGGGCGCGCCGTGATCCAGGTGAACTCGCCGTCGTGGCGCGCCCACACCTCCCCCGCGGGCGGGCTGACCACTTCCAGGTCGAGCAGCCAGGCGACGCCCACCAGGGGGTGTCCGGCGAAGGGCAGGCGCAGGCCCGGCGTGTGGATGTCGACGACACCGCGCTCGGGGTCGTCGACGAACACGGTCTCGCTGAAGCCGAGTTCGGCGGCGAGCGCCTGCCGGGACGCCTCGTCGGGGCACGTACGCCCGTCGCGCACGACGCCGAGGGCGTTGCCGTGGTGTCCGCCGGGGCCGCAGAAGACGCGGAGTACGTCGAGTTCGTTCATCCCGGCATTGAAGCACCGGCCCGCCGGGGTCCGGCTGTCCGCCAGGTCACGGTGCGGCCGCTGTACCCGGTCCCCACGCTCGCGCCTCTCCTGCCCCCGGTAGGGTTCCGGAGTCGGTGGGGACGAAGACACAGAAGGCAGCGCATGAGCAGGCTGAGCACGCTGAAGCGGCTGGGAACGGGTCTCGCGGCGGCGACGGCACTGTCGGTGACGGCGAGTGGGTGCGTGACGGTGCACGGCGAGCTGGAGGTCGTACCGTCGGCGACGAAGGCCGAGGCCGCCCGGGCCCTCGAGGACTTCACGGCCGCGTACAACAAGGCGGACAAGGCGTACGACCCGGCCCTCGACGCGGGGCGGGTCACCGGCGCGCTCGGCGCGATCAACCAGGCCGGGCTCAAGGCGCGGCAGGCGCAGAACCCGGACGGCAATCCGCGCCACGAGCCGCTGGAGCTGACCGACGCAAAGTACGCCATTCCCAAGAAGGCGGGCTGGCCCCGGTGGTTCGTCGCGGACGCCGACAGCAACCGCGACCAGGACACCGGCCGGCTCGACACCCGCTGGCTGCTGGTGTTCGTACGCGGCGGTGCCGACCAGTTGTGGGAGGTCTCGCACCTGTGGGTCCTCACACCGGCCCGGATGCCCGACTTCAAGAAGGACGAGGACGGCTGGGCCGAGGCGGTCGAGCCGGACGCGCCCGGACTCGTGGTGGCGCCGAAGGACCTGAGCGAGCAGTACGCGTCGTACATGCAGAACGGCGAGCCCGAGGTCTTCGCGCCGGGGCCGCACACCTCCGCCGTGCGCCAGGCACGCCAGAAGGCGGCGCGCCAGGTCGGGCGCTCCGTCCAGTACGCCGACCAGCGCCTGGACAGCGGGGCGTTCGCGCCGCTGGGGCTCGTCACGGAGGGCGGCGGTGCGACGGTGTTCTTCGCCACCCGCCAGTACGAGCAGCAGACCGTGGCCCAGGGGGTGCGGCTGGACCTCAACGCCGACGTACGGGCGCTGATGACCGGCACCGCGAAGACCAAGCTCACCAAGGAGCGGGTCTCCAGTCAGGTCGTGCAGGTGCCGGAGAAGGGCGCGGCCGGCGCGGGCAAGGGCAAGCAGCAGGAGCAGCAGGTGACGGTGCTCTCCCGGATCCAGGGGCTCACGGCCGCCCAGGGCTCCTGACCGGCGCCCGCGCGCGGCCCGGGGCTCAGCGGCCCAGCGGCCAGGCCACCGCGTGGTGGTCGTCGGGGTCGTCCTCGCCGACGTACCGCGCGCAGGCGTCGGTCAGCGTCTCCAGGAGGGTCAGCGGGTCGGGCAGCGGGTGTTCGAGGCCGCGGACCCAGCTGACCTCGTGCTCGCCGGGCAGCTTCGCGGGCGGTACGAGGACGTAGCTGCCGCGGCAGTGCCAGCGCAGCCCCGGATGCTCGTCCATGGTCTCGGGGTGGCAGTCCAGCTCGCACGGCCACCACTCGTCCTCGTCGTCCGGGGTGCCGCGGGTGGCGGTGAAGAAGAGCAGGCGCGCCTCGTCGCCGTTGCCGGCGCCGAACTCGGCCACGGGCCCGACGTCGACCCCGGCTTCGAGCAGCCGCTCCAGCGCGCTGCGGCCCGCTTCGAGCGGTACGTCGAGAACGTCGTGGACCATGCCCGTCGCGGTGATGAAGTTGGCCTCCGGCTGCCCCTCGACCCAGCGTTCGACCTGCGCGGAGTCGGTGGTCGACTGGGTCTGCCAGGCGAACGAGAGGGGGTGCCGGGCGGGGGTGGGACAGCCGACGCGTTCGCACGAACACCGGTATCCGACGGGGTGCGCCGCGGGGGCGAGCGGCAGACCCGCGGCGGCGGCGGCCAGGAGCAGGGCCTCGCGGTTCTCGGCCGCGTCGTGGGCGGCGGCGGCCTTCGGGCGGCGGCGCAGCCACTGGGGCAGTCTGCTCTCCACCCTCTGCCTGCTCTCTGTGCCGCGATAGCGGCCGAAGTCGGCGCCCATTCAACCCCTCACCTCAGCGTTGTGCTGTCCATGCTGCCACCATCCTGCGCCTCGGGTGGCCGCAGTCCCCATCCGGGGTACGCGGGCCGGCAGCACGGCGGCGGTGCGATGGACACCTTTGCCCCGGTACGCGGCCCTGCGGTGACCGCCCGTACGGCAGCGGCCGCCCCCTGCGGCCCCGTGAGCGAATTCACCTCCACGTGCTACCGGCGCGGGGCGAGACCGCCCAGCGCGCAGTCGACGAGGGCGTCGGCGTACTCGTGCGTGAGCGGGAGGGTGCGCAGCAGCCAGCGGTGGAAGAGCGGGCCGGCGAACAGCTCCACGGCGACGCGCGGGTCGATCCCGTCCCGTACGTCGCCGGCCTCCTGCGCCGCGCGCAGCCGCTTCACGTACAGCTGGAGCGACGGTTCGAGCAGCTTCTCCACGAACTCCGCGCCCAGGGCCGGGTCGACGACGCCCGCGGCGGTGAGGGCGCGGGTGGGGGCTTCGTACCTGGGGTCGACGAGTTCGTCGACGGTGGCGCGCAGGACCGTCCTGAGGTCGGCCGCCAGGTCTCCGGTGTCGGGGAACTCGTACACGCCGTCGCCGCCGCCCGCCGCCTTCGCGGCCTGTTCACCGAGGTCGATGAAGGCTTCGAGCAGCACGGCGGCCTTCGAGGGCCACCAGCGGTAGATCGTCTGCTTGCCCACGCCGGCGCGGGCGGCGATGCCCTCGATCGTCGTCCTGGCGTAGCCCGCCTCGCCGACGAGGGAGAGGGCCGCCTCGTAGATCGCGCGGCGCGAGCGCTCGCTGCGGCGCGTGGAGTCGGGGGTCCTGGGCGTTCTGGGGGTTCCGGTGTCGGCCATGAGGCCAATCTACCAGCATGGCGAGACGATACGTCTCGCGCTCTGGGCGCGGACTGACCAGCCGGGAACCACCCGATCGGTGCACAGCGCGACGGCTCCGTACGGCGCACCATGGCTCTCACGCACACTCGGTGCGCCATGCCGCTCGTGAGGAGCCCTCATTGCCTCGTGACGCCTCGCCCCGCCGCTATCTGATGTGTCCCCCGGAGCACTTCAGGGTGACGTACTCCATCAACCCCTGGATGGACCCCGGAAAGCCGGTCGACCTGCCGCTGGCCCTCGCCCAGTGGGAGGACCTGCGCGACCGCTACCTGAGCCTCGGCCACACCGTCGAGCTCCTCACCCCCAGGCCCGGCCTGCCCGACATGGTGTACGCCGCCAACGGCGCCACCGTCATCGACGGACGGGTGCTCGGCGCCCGGTTCGCGTACGCGGAACGGACACCGGAGGCCGAGGCGCACCTGGAGTGGTTCCGCGCCCACGGCTTCACCGAGATCCGCGAGCCCGCGCACATCAACGAGGGCGAGGGCGACTTCGCCGTCACCTCGTCCTGGATCCTCGCCGGGCGGGGCTTCCGCTCCAGCCCGCTCTCGCACGACGAGGCGCAGGAGTTCTTCGGCCGCCCGGTCATCGGCCTGGACCTCGTCGACCCGCGCTACTACCACCTGGACACCGCGCTGGCCGTCCTCGACGACCGCGAGGACGAGATCATGTACTACCCCGGCGCCTTCTCCCCCGGCAGCCGGGCCGTCCTCGCCCGGCTCTTCCCCGACGCGATCGTCGCCCGGGAGGCGGACGCGGCGGCGCTCGGGCTCAACGCGGTGAGCGACGGGCGCCACGTGCTGCTGCCGCACAGCGCGCTCGGGCTCTTCGAACCGTTGCGGGCACGCGGGTACGAACCGGTCGGGATGGACCTCGGGGAGCTGCTCAAGGGCGGCGGCAGCGTGAAGTGCTGCACACAGGAGCTGCGCGGCTAGGGAGCGGCCGGCGGGGGCGGCGGCCAGGCGTCGCCCCAGTCGATGTCCCGGGCCGCCCGGTAGAGGTCGCCGTGGCGCTTCTTGGTGACCGTCTCGCGGGTGAGCTCCTCCGGCTTCGCGCACAGTTCCAGCAGGACCATGCCCTTGCGGATCTGCGGCCGGCGGATCACGCGGTTGGCGGCCGGATCGGCGTCCACGCCGTCGCGGACGGCGGCGACGTAGCTGAACTTCTCGTCCTCGTACGGCAGCGAGCCTCCCTTCACCTGGCGGTGCAGGGAGGAACGGCTCACCCGGGCCGAGAAGTGGCACCAGTCGGCGCCGGGCTCGATGGGGCAGGCGCCGCTGTGCGGGCAGGGGGCGGCGACGCGCAGGCCCGCGTCGATCAGCTGCTGCCTGGCCTCGATGACGCGGAGGTAGCCGTCGGGGGTGCCGGGCTCGACGACCACGACGGCGCGGGCGGCGCGGGCGGCCTCGGTGACGAGGTGCGCGCGGTCGGCGGCGGTGAGCTCCTTGAGGACGTACGAGACGGTGACGAGATCGGTGCTCTCGATCCGGAGCGCCGATCCGATCCGGGAGCGCTGCCAGGCCGCCGCGCGCAGGGCGGGCGAGCCGGAGGCCTCGGCGAGCTCCCGGCCGAGCGCGAGGGCGGGCTCGGCCCAGTCGACGACCGTGCTGGCCGGCTCCTCCCGCCACGCCTCCGCCACGGCCCAGGTCGCGGCCCCCGTCCCGCCGCCGATGTCCGTGTGCGTCGCCGGGGTCCACTCCGGGGCCGCGTCGCGGAGGGCGGCGAGCGCGGAACGTACCGCCTCGAAGGTCGCCGGCATCCGGTACGCGGCGTACGCGGCGACGTCGGAGCGGTCGCGCAGGACGGGCGCGTCGGTGGGGGTGGTCCCCCGGTAGCTGGTGATCAGCCGCTCGACGGCCTGTGCGGCCTGCTTGGGCGGCAGCCCGTCGAGAAGTCCGGCGAGTGCGGTGCGCAGGGCTTCTGCGGTGGGGAGGGTGGAGTTCACCGGAAGATTTTAGGCACTTCCGGAGTACACCGCGGATCGCCCGTACCGGGGCGGGAGGGTGCGCGGAGGAACTGATGCGGTGCGAGAGGCGGTTGCTACGCTGGCGCCCGTTGACTCGACCGTCGGGGGGACGCATGGGACAGCGGGTCGTACGCGTGGCGCTGGTGGCCGGTGTGACCGTCCTGGCTCTGCTGCTCCTGCTGGCCACGTGCGGCGGCGGCGACGGCGACGGCCGTACGGGCGGGCCGCGGAAGGCCGGGCCGGCGGAGCCCGCGCGGAAGAGCGCGGCCGGGCCCGCGACGCGGCTGGCCGTCCCTCCGGCGTACACCAACCGGCGGGGCTGGGAGGTCACCGGTGCGTCGGCCGAGTACGCGGTCGCCGTGGGCGCGGGCCGGGTCGGGTACCTGGAGCGGGTGTCCGCCGTCCGCTTCCGGCTGCGGGCCGTCGACGCGGTGAGCGGGCGGACGCGGTGGGCGGGCGACGCCTGGCGGCCGCTCTCCGACCCGGCGCACTTCCCCCGGCTGCTGTCCGTCGCGAAGGACGGCCGGGAGTTCTTCGTCACCTGGTCGTACGGGCAGGTCGGCGAGGACGCGCTGACCGCCGCCGGCATGATCGTGGCGCTCGACGTGTACGACGCGCAAAGCGGTGCGCAGCGGCGCGTCGAGCTGCCCTGGGCCGGCACCCCGGCCGTGAACGGGTCCGGCCCCGGCATCCTCGTCAGCGACGGCGGCGCGGACAGCGCGGTCGTCGATCCGGTGACGGGCCGGGTGTCGCGGCTGGCCCCGAAGGATCTCCGTTATCCGAAGGGCTGCGGGGACTGCCGGGTGCAGACCCAGGTGCGGGCGGTCACGGAGAAGGGGGTCCTGGTGAGCGGGCGCCGGGGCTTCTGGGTGCGCGACGGCTGGCACAGCCAAAAGGCCGCCCCGGCCGGGACGGACGCGGCGTCGGGGGTGCCGACGTCGATGGCGGGCGGGCACGTGCTCGCCCGGTGGCAGAAGAAGCGGGGCAGCGCGGGCGCGGACGGCTACGACGTGTGGGCGGTGCACGACACGGCGACGGGGAAGGCGCTGGCGAGGGCGGAGTGCCGCAAGCCGGCGATGGAGCCCGGGAGGCACCCGCAGGCGGCGGTGGCGCCGGAGGGGCGGTACGTGGTGGCGGGAAGGCTGGGCTTCGACCTGGAGACGGGGGCGGGGCACTGCTTCGAGGAGGCGGACGGCACGAAGCCGCTGTCCCTGACGGCGGTGACGGACACGGGCATCGCGTACGGCACGACGGCGACGCGCACCCCCGTGGAGGCCGACCTCACCACGTCGGAGCCGACGGCGCTCCCGGCGGACGTGCACGTACCCGCGGTGGAGGTGGCGGGCACGGCCCTGTTCTCCTGGACGGACCGCAAGGACCGCCCCCACCTGATCGCCTACGCCCGCCGGGGCTGAGGCCCCGAGCGCGCCCGGCGGTCGCGGGCAGGCCGCCCGGGAGACGCCGGGGTCACACCGACGCGGTGCGCCGCCACGGGCGGCACAGGACCGCGAAGCACGTCAGGGAGGCCAGTGCGCAGGTCAGCTGGACCACCGCCATCGGGACCGCCGTCGCCTCGCCCGCGATGCCGACCAGCGGTGAGGCGACGGCGCCGATCAGGAACGACGACGTGCCGAGCAGCGCGGACGCCGAGCCCGCCGCGTGCGGAGTGCGCATCAGGGCCTGGGTGTTGGTGTTGGGCAGGGCGAGGCCCATCGACGACATCAGGACGAAGAGTCCGGCCGCGACCGGGACCAGGCCGGCCTCGCCGAAGACGCCTGTGGTCATCAGGAGCAGCGCGAGCGACGCGAGCGCGATGAGGACCAGGCCCACGGCCAGGACCTTGTCCATGCTGACCCGGCCCACCAGCAGCTTGCCGTTGATCTGGCCGACGGTGATCAGGCCGATCGAGTTGATGCCGAAGAGCAGGCTGAAGGTCTGCGGGGACGCTCCGAAGATTTCCTGGATCACGAAGGGCGAGGCGGCGATGTAGGCGAAGAGGGCGGCGAAGGCGAGACCGCCGGCCAGCAGGTAGCCGGTGAAGACGCGGTCCGCGAGGAGGCCGCGCATCGTGCGCAGGGCCTCGCCCACGCCTCCCTCGTGACGCCGGCCGGGCGGCAGCGTCTCGTGCAGCCACTTCCACACGACGAGGGTGAGGAGGACGCCGACGGCGGTGAGGACGGCGAAGATGCCCCGCCAGTCCGTCAGGCGGAGCACCTGGCCGCCGATGACCGGCGCGACGACCGGCGCGACACCGGAGATCAGCATCAGGGTGGAGAAGAAACGCGCCATCTCGACGCCGTCGTAGAGGTCGCGGACCACCGCTCGGGCGATCACGATGCCCGCCGCCCCCGCGAGCCCCTGGAGGAGGCGGAAGGCGACGAGGAGTTCGGCGGAGGGCGCGAACGCGCAGATCGCGGTGGCCGCGACGTACACGACCATGCCGAGGAGGAGCGGCCCGCGGCGGCCGAACCGGTCGCTCATCGGGCCCACGACCAGCTGTCCGAGCGCCATGCCGGCCAGGCACGCGGTCAGGGTGAGCTGCACGGTCGCGGCGGGCGAGCGCAGGGACTCCGTGACCGCGGGCAGGGCGGGGAGGTACATGTCCATGGAGAGCGGCGGCAGGGCGGTGAGCCCGCCGAGTACCAGCGTGACCAGGAGACCCGTGCGACGGGCGGCGGTGGTGGCAACGGGGGCGGGGGCGGGGCCGTTTGCGGCCGCGGCCTCCGCCCCGGGTATGTGACCTTGCGCGGACTGGCCGGTCTCCGGCATTCGCATCTCCATGTCGTTGAATACGTATCTATGCTCTCAGCTCGGCCGGAGTGGTCGACACCTTTTCCTGGGAGCTGGGTATGGGCGGAAGAACCGTGCGGTGGGGCGTGCTGGCGACGGGCGGCATCGCGTCCTCGTTCACCGCGGATCTGCTGGAGATGCGGGAGACGGAGAACGCCGAGGTGGTGGCGGTGGCATCCCGTACGACCGCCGGCGCGAAGGCGTTCGCCGAGCGGTTCGGGATACCGCGGGCGTACGGGAGCTGGGCGGAGCTCGCCGCGGACGAGGACGTCGATGTGGTGTACGTCGCAGGCCCGCACTCCGCGCACCGGGTGGCCGCCGGCCTGTGCCTGGAGGCGGGCCGGGCGGTGCTGTGCGAGAAGGCGTTCACGCTCAACTCCCGTGAGGCGGAGGAACTGGTCGCCGTGGCCCGGCGCCACGACCGCTTCCTGATGGAGGGGATGTGGATGTACTGCAACCCCGCCATCAGACGGCTCACGGAGCTGGTGAAGGACGGGGCGATCGGGGAAGTGCGCACCGTGCACGCCGACTTCGGGCTCGCGGGGCCGTTCGCGCCCGAGCACCGGCTGCGCGATCCCGCGCTGGGCGGCGGGGCGCTGCTGGACCTCGGCGTGTACCCGGTGTCGTTCGCGCATCTGCTGCTGGGCGAGCCCGACCGCGTACAGGCCGACGCGCTGCTGTCGCCGGAGGGCGTCGACCTGAACACCGGCATGCTGCTCGGGTGGGATGCGGGGGCGACGGCGCTGCTGAGCTGTTCCATCACCGCCGACACCCCCATCACGGCGGCCGTGACGGGGACGGAGGGCAGGATCGAGCTGGGGCGCGGATTCTTCTACCCCGACCGGTTCACGCTGCACCGGAACGGGGCGGAGCCGGAGGAGTTCACCGCCGGGGCCGGCAGCCGTCACAGCCTCCAGTACGAAGCGGCCGAGGTGATGCGCTGTCTGCGCGCGGGCGAGAAGGAGTCGCCGCTGGTCCCGCTGGACGGCAGTCTCGCCGTGATGCGGACGCTCGACGCGGTGCGCGACCGCATCGGCGTCCGCTACCCGGGGGACGAGGTCTAAGCGGGCTTCAGGCCCGGATTCCCCGCCTCGGTGACCAGTGAGGCGGCGGTCGTGACCGGCGCGCCGGGCGTGGTGACCGCGGACACCGTCCGGAAGTCCGCGCGCGCCGCGTCCTCGCCGAGCGTGAGCGTCGTGTAGCCGCGCCTGCCGTCGTAGAACTTCAGGTGCGCGTTGCCCTGCATCAGGCGGTCGTAGTTGGCGGGCCTCTGCGCGCCGTCCTTGCCGCTGGAAATGGACGTGGCGACGAACTCCGTGCCGACGGTGCGCGAGGCCGGGTCCTCGAAGTCCTTCTTCAGGTCGAAGGCGTACGACACGTGGACGTCGCCCGTGAGCACCACGAGGTTGTCGACGCCGGCCGCCTCCGCGCCGTCGAGCACGCGCCTGCGCGAGGCCGGGTAGCCGTCCCACGCGTCCATGCTGACCTTCGGATCGCCCGCGCTGCGCCGCCGGGCGAAGGTGACCTGCTGCGGCACGACGTTCCACCGCGCCCGCGAGTCGCGCCAGCCGTCGATGAGCCACCGCTCCTGCTCCGCGCCGGTCATGGTGCGCGACGGGTCCTCGGACTCGGGGCCCGGGAGCTGCCAGCCGTCGCCGTACGCCTGGTTGGAGCGGTACTGGCGGGTGTCGAGGATGTCGAACTGCGCGAGCCGCCCGAAGTGCAGCCGCCGGTAGAGCCGCATGTCCGCGCCGTCGGGCTGCTGCGGGGCGCGCAGCGGCTGGTTCTCCCAGTAGGCGCGGTACGCCGCCGCCCGGCGCAGCAGGAACTCCTCGGGCGGTACGCCGTTCTCGGGGGTGCCGCCCGCGTAGTTGTTCTCCGTCTCGTGGTCGTCCCAGGTGACGACGAAGGGGTGCGCGGCGTGCGCGGCCATCAGGTCGGGGTCGGACTTGTAGAGGGCGTACCGCAGGCGGTAGTCCTCCAGCGTGACCGTCTCGCGGTTGAAGTGGGCGGGCACGCGGCGGTCGGGGTAGGCGCGGGCGCCCCCGGCGGCGTTCACGGCGTACTCGTAGAGGTAGTCGCCGAGGTGGAAGACGACGTCGAGGTCCTCCTCCGCGAGGTGCTTGTACGCGGTGAAGTACCCGTCGTGGTACGCCTGGCAGGAGACCGCGCCGAGCCGCAGCTCGCTGATCCGCGCGGAGCGGGCGGGCGCCGTGCGGGTGCGGCCGGCCGGGCTGATCCAGTCGCCCGCGCGGAAGCGGTAGTAGTAGACGCGGTCGGGGTCGAGCCCGCCGGCCTCGACGCGGACGCTGTGGTGGAACTCGGGGTGCGCGGTGACGTGGCCGCGCCTGACGGTCCGTCTGAATCCGGCGTCGCGGGCGAGCTCCCAGCGCACCTGGACGCGGGCGCGCGGCAGGCCGCTGTCCGGCTCGTACGGCCTGGGGGCCAGTCTCGTCCACAGGAGTACGGACGAGGGCAGCGGATCGCCGGACGCGACGCCGAGGGTGAAGGGGTCGTCCGTGATCTTCCTGGCGTCGAACTCCGCGGCCTGGGCGGTCCCCGGCAGGTTCGTCGCGAAGGCGAGCGCGGCGGCGGCTCCGGTGACGGTGAGGAACCGGCGGCGGTGGATGTGCCGTGCGGCGGCCCTGAGCTCCTGGCCGTGACCACGGCCCGATGCGCCCGATACGCCTGGTGTGCCCGATGCGCCCGACGCGTCCGACGCGTCCGATGTGGTAGTCATCTGCCCCTCCCCTGACGGCTGTTGTCAGAGGCATTGGAGTGGCGCGGGGCGTCGCCTCGCTTTCATGTACGTGTCACGTACGCTGCTGGGCCATGAACCCTCAGACGAAGACCGCCGTCGTGACCGGAGCGGGCTCGGGCATCGGCCGGGCCGTCGCACTCGCCCTGGCCGGGGCGGGGTGGTCGGTGGCGCTGGCGGGACGGCGTGCGCAGCCCCTCGAAGAGACCGCGGAGGCGGCCGGCGGCGACACCCTGTGCGTACCGGCGGACGTGTCCGCGCCCGGCGACGTGGACGCGCTCTTCGCCGCCGTGCGCGAGCGGTACGGGCGGCTCGACCTGCTCTTCAACAACGCGGGCACGTTCGGGCCGCGCGGCGTGCCGGTGGAGGACATCGCGTACGAGGAGTGGCGCTCGGTCGTCGACGTGAACGTCACCGGCTCGTTCCTCTGCGCGCAGGCGGCGTTCCGGCAGATGAAGGGCCAGGACCCGCAGGGCGGCCGGATCATCAACAACGGCTCGGTCTCGGCGCACGCGCCCCGGCCGCGCTCCCTCGCGTACACGACCACCAAGCACGCCATGACGGGCCTGACCAAGTCCCTCTCCCTGGACGGGCGTCCGTACCGGATCGCGTGCGGTCAGATCGACATCGGCAACGCGGCGACGGACATGACGGAGCGGATGCAGGCGGGCATCCTCCAGGCGAACGGCGAGCTGATGGCGGAGCCGGTGATGGACGTGCGGGACGTGGCGCGCACGGTGCTGCACATGGCGGAGCTGCCGCTGGAGGCGAACGTGCAGTTCGCGACGGTGCTGGCGACGACGATGCCGTACGTCGGGCGCGGCTGAGGGAGATCACGGCGGAGGGAACATCACGGCGGGTGCGGTGGTTGGCCGCGGTATGAAGTCATTCACCCACACCGGCGTCCTGCGGTACACGGCCTTCTCGACCGACCCGGAGGGTGGCAATCCGGCGGGTGTGGTCCTGGACGCGGCCGGGCTCGACGCCACGGCCATGCTCGCCGTGGCGGCCGAGGTCGGCTACAGCGAGACCGCGTTCCTCACGGAGGAGCTGGAGCCCGGACGCGCCTTCACCGTCCGGTACTTCAGCCCGCAGGCCGAGGTCGCGTTCTGCGGTCACGCCACCGTCGCGACGGCGATCGCGCTCGCCGAGCACCGGGGCCGCCCGGGGGAGCTGGTCTTCGAGACGCCGGCCGGCACGGTCCCGGTGGAGGTGACCGAGTCCGCCGACGGCGCGTACCGCGCCACCCTCACCAGCGTCGAGCCGCACGTGGCGGACGTGGCGGAGGGCGAGGTGGCGGAGGCGCTGGCCGCGCTGGACTGGGCCGCCGCCGACCTCGACCCGGCTTTCCCGCCGCGCATCGCGTACGCCGGCAACCGCCACCTGGTCCTGGCGGCCGCGACCCGCGAGCGGCTGGCGCGGCTGTCGTACGACTTCGAGCGACTGGCCGCGCTGATGCGCCGCCTGGACCTGACGACGGTGCAGCTGGTGTGGCGCGAGGACGCGACGACGTTCCACGTCCGCGACCCGTTCCCGGTGGGCGGCGTCGTGGAGGACCCGGCGACGGGGGCCGCGGCGGCGGCTTTCGGGGCGTACGCGCGTGAACTGGGCCTCGTACCGCAGGAGTCGGTGCTCACCCTCCACCAGGGCGACGACATGGGGCGCCCCGGCGTCCTGACGGTGGAACTGCGCGCGGGCGACGGGCGTATCAGGGTCGGCGGCGCGGGCGCGCGCATCCCGGAGAAGGGGGACGGCCCGAACGCCTGAACATCCGGCCGGGCCGTCGGCACCGAGGAAGACCGAGAAGGGCCGAGGGGGACCGTGGGGGACCGTGGGTTCGCAAGCCCACGGCCCTCTCACTCCGGCTTTTCGCCTTCTCCCGTCGGCCGCACGCCGCGTTCCGCGAAAGCGACCACGAACTGCCGCAGGCCGGTCAGCGCCTCGTCGTCCCGCCCCTGCGCGCCCAGCACCAGCGGGGCCAGCTGCGGCATCGCGACCGGCCAGGCGGCCAGCCCGACCAGGGTGATCAGGAGGTGCCCGGCCTCATCCGTCGTGCAGCCCCTGGTCTTTGCCAGGGTCGCGACCGCGTCCTCGTACCACTCGATGCGCCTCGGGTTCTGGTCCACCAGCGTGTCCCCGTAGTACAGCGCCTCGAACATCAGCAGCCGCAGCAGCGCCGGGTCCCTGCGGTGGAAGTCGAAGAGCCGGCCGACGTACTCGCCGACCGGGCCCTCGCCCGGCCGCACCTTGTCGGCCAGCTCCGTCATGGCGTCGACGAGCACCACGTTGAACAGCTTCTCCTTGTTGCCGAAATAGCCGTAGATGCGCTCCTTGTTGACCCCGGCCTTCGCCGCGATCCGGTCCACCCGCGCTCCGGCGATGCCATGTTCGGCGAACTCCGCCCGGGCGGCCTCCAGGAGCAGCCGCTTCGTCCGTTCCGTGTCCCATGCCATGGGCCTCAGGGTATGCCAGTTCCAACCAGGCGGTTGGACATGATCGCCGGGCCGTGCCAGTATCTCCAACCAACGAGTTGGAGACGTCTCCAGCACTCAGGAGGGGTAGACCCATGTCCTCATCACGCTCCACCCCGTTCGCCCCGTCGGTGCACGTCCGGGCCCTGCTGACCTGGCTGGCCGTGTACCCGACGATCACCGTCGTCATGGTCGCGCTGCGGCCGTGGGTCAGTCCGCTGCCGCTCGCCGTACAGACACTCGTCCTGACGGCGATAGTGGTGCCGGTGGCCGCGTACGGGCTGCTGCCGCTGCTGATGCGCACGGCCGCCGCACTGTCCCGGCGCGGCCGGACGAAGGAAACGGCCCAGCTCGCGCCCTGAAGGCCGAAGGGCCGCGGCGTCGAGGACCTCCACATCCGGCAGAACCCGACCGCGGGCATTGCCGTGACCGGCGGTCACGACGGGGGATGGCAGACAAAAGGTCTCATTCGCACGAAAGCAGACCTGACCAATGAACACCAGCAGGCCGTTCACCACCGCCGTCCTTACGCTCGCTCTCTCCACCGGCGCCGCTCTTGCCGCCTGTGGCAGCGGAGGCGACGCGGGCGAGAAGAACGACACCGGCGCCGTCACCTCGGAGGAACCCGCGCCGCGTGAGGACACCACACCGCCCGAAGAACTCTCCCCTCCGAACGAACCGGCTCCCCAGGAGCAAGGAAGACAAGGAACAGGAGAGACCGGGACCGAAACGGAGACCGGGACAGAAGCGAAGCCTCCCGCGCCCCCGGCCGCCGAGAGCCGGTCGACCGTCGTTGTCGAGCGCATAGTCGACGGTGACACCATCAAGGTCCGCGGCGACGGCGAAATCCTCCCCCCTGGCACATCGGTCTCTGTACGCCTCCTGGAAATCGACGCCCCTGAGACAGGGGACTGCTACAGCGGTGAAGCGACCGAGCGCATCGCGCGGCTGCTGCCCCTGGGCTCCAGCGTCCGTGTCGAGCGGGACGAGGACCTCAAAGACAGGTACGACCGCTACCTGCTGTACGTCTGGAACGACAAAGACCAGTTCGTGAACGAGTCCCTGGTGCGCACGGGGCATGCCGAAGCGGTTCTCCACGAACCCAACGACAAGTACTGGCCGATGATCTCGCAGGCCGGTGACACCGCCGAGGAGACCGGGTCAGGGCTCTGGTCGGAGTGCGACCCGGAGACGGACTCTCCCCCGCCGGCCGACCCCCCACCACCCGCGGATACTCCGCCACCCTCCGACACCCCTGAACCGGAGGCCCCCGCTCCTGAACCGGCTGCCCCTGAGGGCGCCTATCCCCCGGGACCGCCGGCAGGCCCCGACCTCGATTGCTCCGACCTTCCGGGCCCGGTCATGGTCGGGTCCGACGACCCCCACCGCCTCGACCGCGACGGAGACGGAATCGGCTGCGAATGAACTGGTCCGTGGGAGTCCTGGAGACGAAACGATGCGTGGTTCCGGTACTCCGGCCGGGAGGATGAGCCCCGCCGGGAGCGTCCTGTGGGCGCTCCTCCCCCTGTTCACCCTCGGGCTGGGAACGATGTTCGTACTCGGGTGGGCCGCTCACCGGCTCCGGTCACCCGGTCACCGGCTCCGGTCACCCGGTCACCGGCTCCGGTCACCCGGTCTCGCCGTCAGCGCTCTCGTGGCGCTGATCATGACAGCCGTCGCGCTTCCGCTCAGCGGCTCGCCCGACGGCTCGGCCGGCAGCACGGTGGCCACATGGTTCATCCTCGCGCTGACAGGCGGCGGCCTCACCGCGACGTTCGTGACCCGACGACGGCTCGTCGGCCCCCGGCACAACGATCACACGAAGGCCGGAGCCAGGGGGTCGGGCTCGGTGAACGCTTGCCGACTGTGCACGAGCAGTTCTCGCATCCCCGGGCTGTGCGTGTTCTTCCAGATCAGGGCGAGCAATGCCGGTGTTTCGACATCGTCGATGGTGCGGGCGGTGAGCCGGTCGCGGTAGCTCGCGGCCATGGAGTCGCTGAGGATGGCGACGGCGAGCCCGCGGGCGGCGAGGCCGGCAATGGCGTCCGCGGCGCTGGCCTGCAGAGTGATCGCGGGTTGGAGGCTCTGTGCGGCGCAGGCCTGGTCGAATACCGTGCGCAGGCCGGTGCCGGGCGGCATGCACACGATCGGGTAGGCGATCAGGTCGCGCAGGGTGACCCGCCGCTGTTTCGCCAAGGAGTGCCCGGCCGGGACTGCCGCGACGAGCCGCTCGCTGATGATGGTCAGCGCGTCCAGTCCGTCGGGTGTGGCGGTTGCTGCCCCGATGAGTGCCAGGTCGACGGTGCCGGTGCGCACCCCCTCGATGAGCCGGTCGGAGCTGTCCTCCAGCAGCGAGATCTCCACACCGGGATGTGCCTGGTGGAACGCGGCGAGGGCGTCGAACAGCGGGGGGAGGGTGCAGCCGGTGACCATCCCGACGGTGAGGCGCCCCCGGATCAGGTCGGTCACCTCGCCCACCGCCTGGCCGACTGCCCCGGCGGCGGCCAGTGCGGCGCGGGCGTGTTCGAGTGCGGCCTTTCCCGCGACGGTGAGGGTGACGGTGCGGGCCGACCGGTCGAACAGCTCGGCTCCGAGTTCCCGTTCCAGCCGGCGGATCTGGGCGCTGACGCCGGACTGGCTGATGTGCACCCGCTCGGCCGCCCGGGTGAAGTTCCGCTCCTCGGCGACCGCGATGAAGTACTCCAGCTGCCTCAGCTCCATGACTGCGGATTCTAGTTTCCAGAAGATTCATCTGTTGGATTTCTGGGCAGTCGGCGGCCACCCTGGGAAGCGTCGAAGCCCGACGTCAGGAGGAATTCATGCCGGAGTACGAGAAGGCCATGCGGCCCGAGGACATCACCCGCTTGTTCGTCGAACGATCCAACGCCGGTGACGCGGCCGGGGTCGCCGCACTTTACGAAGAGGGTGCGGTGATGGCCTACCCACCCGGCGACCGGACGGTGGGCCGGGAGGCGATTCGTGCGCTGTGGGAGAAGGTGCTGGCCAACCGTCCCCGTTTCGAGCAGGAACAACCGCTGCCGACGCTGATCAGTGGCGACATCGCCCTCACCTCGACTCCCCCGAAGGACGGGGCCGGTGCCCGGGCGCAGGTCGTCCGGCGCCAGCCTGATGGAAGCTGGCTGCGCCTGCTCGACCAGCCCGAGTTCGTCCCACCCACCCGCTGACCCCTCGCCTCCGTGAGTTCGCGCAACTGAGGGCTGTCGGGCGTGGCTCCGGGACTTGTCACTCGGACCCTGACCTCGCGGCATCACCTGCCCGACCCACGCGAGACCGGGTCGTACCCGGACCGGCACAGAGGCGTCAGCGCCCCTTGTCCCCCTAGGTTTTCAGGGACTTCCAGCGCTGTCCGGGGGGCTTCCGAGGAAGTTTTCGCTGCCTGACGCAGCAAGCCCCCGAAAGACCGGAAAGGGCCTCCGACGCGGGTCGGAGGCCCTTTCCGAGGCAAAGCCGCAGGTGGCGGCAGACGAGTCGGGCTGTACGCCGGGTTCTGTTCCACTTAGGGAGCGATCACGCTCTGACCTGCATGTTTACGGGAATCCGGCGGCCGTTCCGGCCCTCTGGGACTTCTCAGGGACTTTCAGCCGAGATCCGTGAGCCACGCCTCGATCGCGAACAGTCCCCGCGCGCCGGCCTGCGGCATGAAGTGAGTGTACGTCCGGAGCGTGAACGCCGGGTCGGAGTGCCCCAGCCACTTCGCGAGCGAGACGATCGACTCACCGGCTTCGAGCATCACCGAGGCGTACGTGTGACGCAGGACGTGGAAGCCGTGCTCGCGGCTCGGCTCCCATACGCGTGACGGCTTCTCGCCCGGCTGCCGCTCGGGCAGCGGCGGGATGACTCCCACGTCGGCGAGCGCCGGCTTCCACGCCTTGGTGTTCCAGGTGGTGCGGTTGATCGCGCCGCGCCGCCCGGTGTACACGAGCAACGGGACGGTCACCTTGCGCCGGTCCTCGCGTGCGAGGTCGGGCTCCTCGGGGTCCAACCACGGCAGGGTGACGTCGATCGGCTCGAAGCGTTCCTGGTGGGTGAGGAGCCGCTTCGCGAGCACGTTCGGCAGAGGCACGTCACGCTCCTTGCCACCCTTGGGCGGGCCGAAGTACAGCCGCGACTTGTACATGAGGATCTGGCGCTCGACGTGCACGAAGTCGCCGTGGACGTCGTTGGGGCTGAAGCCGAACACCTCACCCTGTCGGAGTCCGCATCCGACGCCGAGGTCGAGCGCGATCTGGTAGCGGTCGGCTAGCGCCTCCCGTACGGCGTCGACACGATCCTGCTCCCAGGCTCGAGCCTTGCGCTCCGGCTTCTTCGGCGGCTTGATCGAGCTATTGCCCTTGCACGGGTTGCGGTAGAGCCGCTTGTCCTCGACCGCGGCCTGCATGATCGCCTTGAGGTACACCCACGCGACATAAGCCGTGCTCGACGCCACCGCCCTCTGCACGTCGGCCGACCACTTGCGCAGCTCCGCGACACCGATGTCCCTGAGCGCCAGGTCTCCGAGCTGCGGCAGCACCTGCCCCCAGATCCGGTGCCTCATGCTTTCCAGCGTCTGAGCGGGATGCACCTGGGACGGCCACCAGTGCTTCTCGACGTACTCACGAAGGCTGATCGCACCGTCCCGTGAGTCGACGAAGTCCCCTCGGCGGGCGTCGGTCTGCGCCTCGGCAAGCCATGCCTTGGCATCCGCGACGGTATCGAACGACCGGTCACGGACCCCCGGTATTCCCTTGACCCGGTAGCGCGTGCACCTGCCCCACAGCGCCGTGCGTTCGCGCTTGCCCGTCTCCTTGTTCGGCCGCTTCTTGAGCCACCGGTCTTCGATGTAACCCGCCATACTCGTCTTACCCTCGGCTTCGCCTGGCTTCTCTCGGCGCGATCTGCGTCGCGATCAGACACACAGACGATCGCCGTGCGCTTGAAATTCCGAGTGCTGCTGAACTCCTCAGACCTGTTTTCCCAGGTCAGGCAGCCCGGCGACGCTCACGCTGCCGCGGGGCCTTGTTCAGCGGGTTGAGGGCCGGGTTCGACCGCGAGTCCACCTGCTGCTGCTCACTGAGCCACGCATCGAGCAGATCCCGGCGGTACATGACCCTTCCGCCGGGACCCATCCGAAAGCTGGGCGGCCCTTGCCGTCGGTGACGCCAAACGTAGAGCGTGTTCACTGAGATGCCCATGTACTTCGCGGCGTTCTGGACGTTCAGGAAGGCAGCCTCAACGGCGGGCTTGGACTGGTTGCGCATCGTGTGTCTCCGGTGTAAGCGCTGTCGAAGCAGCGGGCGTTCCGTCCTCCCGCCTGCCGCACCTTGAAGACGTTCACCGTGCGGCAGGGGCTGGCGAGCAGTATCAGAATCCGGAGAATCGGTGATTTGGCGTAGCTGTCCCGGCGTGATAAAGCACGGAGACGCTCATCTGACGATTCACCCGGCCGGGGCCACGCACCGTGTCGCGCATCGCCAACATCCTCGCCCATTACCACGTTCTACTGAGACCGCACTTCCGCCCGGACGCCAAGAGCCCCTCCCCGATTACACCTGCCGGACTGGACGCCCATCCACCCATGGCCGGGGCGGCACGGCCTGCGGACAAGCAGGCGCAGGCCACGACATAACGCCTGATTCAACCCGGTGGCTACCCGTTGCCGCCCCTCCGCTCAGCGCCATGCGAGCGGACTCGACAGCACGGACAGCCCCGTCCTCGTCGGCCGCCCGGTCGCCACCGTTCTCGTTCGCGGTGCCCCATCAGTGACATCCCCTGAGGAACTACAGATTCCCTGCATTAGGGCCTGTCCGGGCGATCAAGGTGTCGACGGCTGAGGCACGGCGGGACTGCGGACGGTGGCTTCAGCTTGGGAGATAGCTGGCACTCGGCGTCGTGTGCCAGGGCGACGGGCATGGATTGGCGGTCTGAGAGTCCGGAACTCTGGGCATTCCTGGAGTCACTGCACTGTGGCGAGATCCTGGCCGGCACAGTCGCGGCGATCGAACGGTTCGGGGTCTTCGTAGCCCTGGACGACGGGCCTGACCATCCCACGCTGCCCGGTGTCGGGTTCATCGTGATCCCCGAACTGTCCTGGCGGCACATCGATGCTCCCACCGATGTCGTTCAGGTCGGGCAGCGTGTCTCGTGCGAGTTTCTCCAGTTCGACACCTTCAACGCGGAGGCCAGACTGTCGTTGAAGGCACTGGAGCCCGACCCCCTCCGGGCTTTCGCCGACCGCACAGTGGTGGGACAGGAACTCCGCGGGACGGTTGAGAAGGTGCTTCCCATTGGCATCTTCGTGGACCTCGGGGACGGAGTTCTCGGGCTGGTCCCCTTCAGAGAGGTCCACGGCCGTCCTGCGGCAAGTCCGTCAGAAGACTTCGAGGTCGGGGAGGAGATCGCCGTCGTCGTCACGGAAATCGAGCGGCCAACCCGACGGGTGTTCCTCTCCAGGCCAAAGAGCGCCCGGCACGCAGGTGTCGCCCTGCCCATGCGACCGCCCCCGTTCCCGAGTCGTTCCTGTGGGCATGGGGCGGGGTGATCTGACGGATGCCGAGTGGGAACGCCTGCGGCCGTTCCTGCCGGTCAGCAACGGGCGTTGTGGTAGGTGGCGGGATCACCGGCAGGTGATCGACGGGATTCTGCACCGGGTGCGAACCGGGGTGCAGTGGCGTGACCTGCCCCAGCGGTTCGGGCCATGGAAGACCGTTTACGAGCGCCACCGGCCCTGGTCCGCCGACGGCACCTGGGAACGTCTGCTCCAGCAGGTCCAGGCCGCAGCCGACGCGGCGGGCGAGATCGACTGGGACGTCTCGGTCAACTCCACCATCGTCCACGCGCATCAGCATGCGGCCGGCGCCCGCACCGACCCGCCACCGGCCCCTGGATCAAAGGGGGCCGCAGGGATGGAACACCAAGACGAGACGCCGTGGCAGAGTCTCGTCGCCCGCCTGGTGGAGGTGGTGCTGGATGCGAGGGCGGCCTGGGCCACTCGCGGGGCGGGCTCACCAGCAAGCTCCACCTGAGCGTGGGCGGCAGCTACCGCCCGCTTTCCCTGATCGTGACAGCCGGGCAGCGGGCTGACTGCACCCAGTTCAAGCCCGTCCTGGAGAAGATCCGCGTGCCACGGTCGGGGCCGGGCAGGCCCCGCAAGAAGCCGGACGGCCTCGCGGCCGACAAGGCCAACAGCAACGGGCCATGCCGCGAGTACCTGCGGCGCCGCGGTATCCGGCACACGATCCCGGAGAAGACCGACAGCCAGGCAGCCCACCTGCGCAAAGACGCACGCGGCGGACTGCCGCCCGGCTTCGACGAGGACCGCTACAAGAAGCACAACACCGTCGAGCGGGCGATCAACCTCCTGAAGCAGTACTGGGCGGTCGCCACTCGCTACGACAAGCGCGGGTACGTCTTCCTCGGCACGGCCACTGTGGCGGCCGTCGCGATCTGGCTTCGGACATGAACTGCTATGCGACCCAGCAGTAGACGCCCTGGTTCTACTGATCAGTCGTCACCTGGTCGCTGCGCTGTTAGAACAGCAGCTGGAGCCAGTCCGGCAGCTCCGCTCCTGCGATGCGGCCCAGGCTTGTGGCGATTCCGCCGATGAAGCCGAGGATCACGACCGCGGCGGTGCGGCGGAGGCGGGAGGTCTTGCGCTGGGGAGCTTCGGGAGTCGTCTGGGTCATGCTGTGAGCTTGGGTTGTGCGGAGGATGGTGCGCAGCGCGCAACGGTTGCCAATAGTGCGCAACGCGTTGCCAATTCGTACGCAACACTCCGACAGATCCACGAGGTGGCCGACACTGGGGCAGTGACGACCAGTAGACGCCGAAATGGGGCCGGCGCCCTCGGCCCGCTCCATCCGGATGCGGGCCCGGAGCGCCGGGAACTCGCCCTTGCCCTGCGCGGACTGTTCCAGAGGCTCGAGATGCCCCTGCGGACGTACGCGGACAAAGAAGCGCGCGCCCCCAGCTCGGTAAGCCGCACGCTCAGTGGCGAGCGGCCCGCGCAGGAGGACTTCGTGAAGAACCTCCTCCACGACGCGGGCCAGCCCCCTCGGTCGCCGCTGTCCGAGGAGGAGACCGCCCGAGTGTGGGCGCTGTTCCGCAAGGACGAAGAGAGCCGCATGGATCCGGCGAGCCGCATCCGGCTCCTGGAGCGCAACAGGCGCGAACTAGAGGAGCGCCTGCGCGAGCTGGAGGACAGCCGGGCCGCCGCGAACACGAACGGCAGCGCGGCCGAGCTGGACTCCCTGCGCCAACGGCTGCACCAGCGCGAGCAGGAGCTGGCCCGGGTCGAGCAGGAGCGCGATCAGCTGGCGCGGCGCATCGGGAAGCTACTCTCCGAGGCCGGGCTTCGGGACGACCGCAGTCCCGTGGTGATCCGGTCGCCATTTGCCCCGTGGTACAACCCGGAGACGCGGCCCGACTGGGGACGGTACTGGCCCGCGTACGCCGACCTCCTGGCGCGGCGGGGGTGGCAGCCCTCCCGGGTGGCCACCCTGGACGAGGCGACGGACCAAGTAGTGGCGAAGCTGGCCAACCCGAGCGCGGCGGAGGCCTACCAGGCTAAGGGCTTGGTGATCACGCCCATGCAGTCCGGCGCGAGCGCCCACATCACCGGCACCGTGGCCAAGGCGGTCGACGCGGGCTACCGACTCATCATCGTGCTGACGGGACCGAGCAACGCCATGCGGTACCAACTGCAGCGGACCCTCGACCGCGATCTGGTGGGGCGGGAGAACATCCTGCGCGGCGCGGACGAGTCCGAGGACTCCGAGTACGTGGACGATCCCGACTGGTTCCAGGCGGACGGGTTCCTGCGGCACGGCCGACTCCCCTCCTCAGAGGGCGGGTTCGACATCGTCCGTCTGACGACGCGCGACAACGACTACGCCGGCCTGCGCCAAGGCCTCGGCGCGCTCGAGTTCGAGAAGCGGATGCCGCAGCTGCCGCTGAACGATCCCGAGAACCTGCACGCCACGTCCGTACGGCTCATGGTCGTGAAGAAGAACAGGACCATCCTGTCCAAGCTGGTCAAGGACCTGCAGAGCATCCGCCCACCTCTGGCGGAGATCCCCACGCTGATCATCGACGACGGCACGGAGTGGGATCAGGCCGCCGTGAACACCCACAGGAAGGCGACCGGAACGGGGAAGGCGGGCCTCACGTCCGTCCAGGCCGCCATGGCGGAACTGCTGGGCCTCTTGCCCCGGGCACAGTACGTCGCCTACGCCACTTCACCCTTCGTCGGCACCCTCATGGACCCGGCCGCCTCGGAGGACCTGTTCCCGAAGGACTTCATCATCTCCCTGCCGCGCCCAGCCGGCTACGTGGGTGTGGAGGACTTCCACGACATCGACTCGGACGTCCCCGACGAGCGGCGGACCTTCGCCAACTCCCCAGAGAAGGCGCACGTCCGCAACCTCGTACTCCGTCACAAGGACGATGACCAGGGCGAACGACAGGCGATGGACATGTTCGTGCTGACCGGCGCGGTGAAGCTGTACCGGGCCGCGCGGGGCGGGGGCGAAGCACCAACCGACTATCGCCACCACACCATGATCGTTCACTCTTCGGACCGCATCATTCGGAAGCGGGAACAGGCAGCGCGCTTGCGCCGCCTCTGGTACGAGGGTTCCTACAACCGGGCCGACGGGCTGGGACGGCTCCGCGAGCTGTACGAAAGGGACGTCGAGCCCGTTTCCTGCGACCGGGCCGACGGCCTGCCCGTTCCCGAGTCCTTCGACGAGCTCGCACCGTACGTCGTTGCCGCTTGGTCGCGGATCGACTCCGACGGCAATGCCGTCGTGATCGAGAGCGGATCCACACACGGCGAACACGGCGGGTACGAACTGGACTTCGCGCGGCGGCACATCTGGAAGATCATCGTCTGCGGCTCACGACTCTCCCACGGCGGCACCGTCGAGGGTCTGACCGTCACCTACCAGGGGCCCCGCACCGATAGCGCGGTGGCTCTGGCCGGGATGGGACGCTGGGCCGGCTTCCGTATCGGCTACCGGGACCTGATGCGGCTCTACTTCGCGCGTGTCGCGGACGATGCCGGTGGGGGCCTCTTCGACGCCTTCGCGGCGATGTTCCGCGACCAGCTCTCGTTCCAGGAGGATCTAGCGCGCTACGCCGTCGAAGTCGATGGCAGGCCACAGCTCGCGCCCGCCCAAGTGCCCGCGCTGCTCGCGCAGCACCTGGGTGCGATGGACCCGGAGCAGCGACGGAACGCCCTCTTCAACGCCGAACTGGTCGAGATCCGCTCGCCCGGCCTGTGGATCGAGCCGCTCGCCCACCCCGTGGATGCGGCGGCGAAAGCCCGCAACGTCCAGCAGTGGCGGCCACTGCTGGACGTTCTGGCGGAGCCCCGCGTGCTCAACGGCCGATCCACCTCCCTCCGCGCCCGCACCGGCTTAGTCCCGCACGCCCGCCTGATGCATGTCCTCTCCGAGCTGGAGGGCACCGGGCCGCAGCTGCGCCCGCACCTCCCCTACCTGGAGCAGCTGGGACGGGAGCCCGGGGGCCAGTGGCTGCTGGTCGTGCCGCAACCCGCTGGTGACGGACCCACGGCATCGGTTCTCGGCTTTGAATCGCTGCCCCTCTTCCGCCGAGCGCGTCGGGCCGACCGGGGGGACGGCTTCGGCAGGATCACGTACCCGTCGCACGAGTCCGCGGTCAAGGCCGCGGTAGGCCGGGCCGACGGGACGCTGTCGCTCCTGGGGGCGGTGCTCCTATACCCCATTCACGAAGGGGAGGACGGCTTCGTCAAGGAGGGTGAGGCGGACCCGTCGCAGATGGTCATGGGGGTCGGCATCTACACCCCGGAGAAGGAGGAGGGCCCGTTGCTTCGCTTCCGGTCCGTACCCAGCCCTTGATGCGACCGGCGTTGAAGCCGGGAATGTCCCCTCGGTCCCTGACGCGGCGGCGGGACGCCGGCACGGCGCGGCCAGGCCCAGGCGGGGACCAGCCTCACGGCGGCCATCCCCGAGTCCGTGGTCGAGCAGCTGCACCCGAAGAAGAACCCCGTTCGGTCCTACTCGGTCCCCGTGACCGAGAAGCAGTCCGGCGGCAAGCCGTTCGGCATCGACAAGATCCGTACCTTCTTCTCGGTCGGATACTCCATCACCGAGCCGGTCCGCCGAGCCGTCCGGGCCATGCCCGACCGTCTCTGGCGTCCCGCCCTGGACCAGGACCGGACGCTGCGTGATGGCGCCGAGGTCGCCGAGCTGACGGCATGGTCGACCTGACCGGCTACCCGGCCGGCACCCGCATCATCGTGCGCCGGGAGCGGCCGCACCCCGGCGCCCAGCTGTCCCTGTTCGACCAGGACGAGGGCCTGCGGCATCAGGTGTTCCTCACCGACACCCCGTCCTGCGGTGGTGGTTCCGCCCAGTTCCTGGAGGTCCGCCACAGCGGGCATGCCACCGTCGAGGACCACATCCAGTGCGGCAAGACCACCGGCTTCGGCCGCTTCCCCTCCCGCGATTTCGACATCAACACTGTCTGGCTCGAACTCAGCCTCGCGGCAATCGATCTGCTGGCCTGGACCCGTGTCCTGCTGCTGGACGGCGAACTCGCCACTGCCGAGCCGAAGAAACTCCGCTACCGGCTGCTGCACGTCGCCGCCCGCCTCACCCGCGGCGGTCGACGCCTGCGCTTGCGGATATCGGCGGCCTGGCCCTGGAGAAACGAACTGGCCATGGCCTTCCACCGCCTCTCCGCACTGCCGCGACCTGGCGGCTGACCGGCAGCCCCTCGTCCGCCCACGGCCCGAAAGACCTTGGAGAACCCGACCACCGCGCCGGGACTCAGCCCTGCCCAAGCACCGAAATCACGTCGACCACCCAACAGCTGCTGATCAGCGACGCCGCCTCATCCCAATCGAAACGGCGAGGTTAGTCGATGAGAGTGGGTTGCGACGGGCCACGGCCATCGCCCGTCGCCCCAAGGTAGTCGGGGTTAGGCACCATCTCGCGGTGGAGATACCGCAGGTCGGCGCCACAACGCAGTGCGAGTCGTTCCTGGCGTGTTTGCTCGGCTGTGGAGACAGTCTCGCCGTTGCGGGTCGTGATGACGATCGCGGGCCGCTCCGTCGAGTCGATGGCCTCATTCAGCGCGGCCCAAACGAGGTCACGAAAGTTCCCAGCGCGGCCCCAGCAGATGTATCGAGTGGCGTCGCCGGCGATGGCGTAGCAGTGGTTCGGCTTCTCCCCGACCGAATCGGGCTTCATCACCCAGCCGCTGCCACATGCCGCACGAACGATTTCCTCCGGCCCCTGGAACCGATTTACCGCGTAGCGGACATAGTTCCCGATCCCCTCCTGCGCTCGGGCGTACTCCTTCATGGGGACGTCCTTGATCCAGACCCGGGCGTCCTTCTCCGGCCCGTAGGCGAGGAGGACTCCGCCGACCTTGGGGTCCTCGATCCATCGCCGGTACTGGTTCGTCTTTTCGGTGTTGCTCAAGAACTCCCAGTCCATGTCGTTGGCCTGCTGGTAGATCTCGATGAGCAGGCGCTCGCGAATGGGTGCTGGCAGCTGTTGCAAGGCCACGGTGATTACTCCTGGGGGGCGCGGGTGGCGGGGAACTGGAGTCGGTGCTCGTCGTACGCGGTCTCAAGACTGGCCGCGTCCTTGATCCACTCGTCCATGAGGGTGGCCACCTTCTGGTCGCTGAAGTCGATGTTCGACGGGGTGATCTTCGCCAAGGTCTCGATCTCGCCGTCCCCATCAAGCGCGCGTTTGAGCTTGAGCGCGGCAGCGATGCGGCGGAGGTCGCTGACGAAGTCCAACACCGTGACTCGCTCCTTTCCCTCGCGCAGGCGGAGGCCTCGCCCAAGCTGCTGAACGAAGATGCGGCGGGAGTGAGTGACTCGCGCGAAGCAGAGGATATTCACGTCCGGCACATCGACGCCCTCGTTGAGGATGTCGATCGCCGTCAGGATGGGCACTTCGCCGGCCCGGAAGGCGAGTAGGCGGTTCTGCCGCTCCCTCTTGGCGAGTCCCGCGTGGATGGCGAGTGCACCTGACCAAAGGGGGGTGCGCCGCAGCATGTCAGCGAGCCGCTCGGCGTGTTCGATAGTGCGGCAGAAAACGATGGCCCGGGGATTACGCGTGCTGGCCCATGCGGTGGCCAGCTCGTCGCGGATGGCTTCATCCCGCTGCGGCAGGAAGAGCTTGGCGTTGAGTTCGGCCAGTCCGTACGAGTGGTCGCTGGCCTCGCGGACGATGTCCCAGTCGATGTCGTCGACGAACAGGCGGTAGTCGACCTGAGCGAGGTAGCCACGCCGCATGCCCTCCTCGATCCCCAGGCTGAAGCTGGGGGCACCGAGCTGATGGGTGATGTCGTGCTTGTCACCGCGCCATGGGGTCGCCGTGACGCCCAGGTGCCTTGCCGAGCTGAGGAGTTCGAGCAGCTCGTCGTACTGGCCTTCTTCACCCACGTGGTGGGCTTCGTCGATCATGACGAGGCCTGGGCGGTATCCGAATCGCGCGGCCGATAGCGCCGACCCGACCGTCGCGCAGGTGAGGCCGGAGAGATCGTCGGGGCGGGTGTCACCCGTGAGGATCCGCGTCGGGACATCCTTGGGTAGGTGCCGCCAGAGCGCCCGTTCTAGCTGCTGTACAAGGTCTTTCGCGTGTGCGACGACCAGGACCTGGTCCTGGGGGGCACGTCGCAGGTGCGCCGCGATCACCTCGCCTCCAACGACCGTTTTACCCAAGCCGGTGGCAAGCACAAGGAGCGCACGACCCGAGGCATCGAGATCGGAGGCCAGTGCCTGGAGCGCCTCGGTCTGATACGGCCGTGGCGTCACTCTCCCAAAGCGGGGCGGTACCCGGTCGAAGCTGGTCGTGAGATCCGTTCCGCCCCAAAGGAGGATCCCAGGGCCTAGGCGTGCCAGATTCGCCACCCGCTTCCGAGCCTCAGGACTGAAGCGAGTGTTGGTGACGACGACGGCCTTGTGGGCGCGATAGTGATCCCGAGCGCGAGCGACCTCATCTACCGCGTCGGCCCCTACGGCTCCGTGTCGCTTCCACTTGCACTGGATCACCCAGGTCTCGCCCTTGTGGAGGGCGAGGATGTCGCCCCCCTCGTCACCGGAGCCGTCGATGTTGGACACATCGGAGAAGCCCAGGTGCCACAGAAGGCGTTCAACGCGGCGAGGGAACTGCAGTGGGCCCGAGTCCAGCAGGGAGGCGGCGTCAAGGAATCGCATTCCGCTTTCCCTACGTGTTGTCGGCGAGGTCGCGCGCGATGAGTCTGCAGCTGATCCTGATCCGGGCCAGTTCCTCCACGTCGAGGCGTGGACGGTGCTGTTCCAGAAGCGCGAGGTCCCCCAGGGGGTTGATCAGTCGTTCCACGACGAGCGCTCGAGCTCCGGGATCGCTCAGAGCGATGTACCCGCGCTTGAAAACGCACCCGTCGAGGAATGTCTCCGGGGAGTCCTGGATGATACGGATGACCGCACTGGCCGGGACATAGCGGATGAACTCACCGCTGGAGATCGCGTCGTTCCAAGGGGACGCTCCGCCGGCCTCGACCGCGAACCGGCGCTCGGCGTCAGCTCGTTCATCCTTCGTGAGCAGCAGCCAGTGCACCGCTGGGTTCGCCGAAACAGGCGCCACCATCGCCATGCGCACCTGTTCCAGAAGCCTCTCGGACTCCTCCGCCGTCGCCGCCGGCGTCAGCCGAGGACTGGAGGTGTGGCTCTTGAGCTGCGCCACGATCTCGCTCAAGGGCATCGACACGATGTTCGCCCGTACCCGCATGAACTCCGCGACCTCGACGAGCGCCAGGTCACGCATGTCCGCCCCGTGCTCGCGGAAGAGCGAGTGGCCAGTGTCGACGAAGACATCCAGGTGCGGGGCTCGGACCATCGAGACGATCACAGGTGCGGGCCGCTCATCCTTGGTGACGAGGTTCTGTCCACGGACCGCCCAGGCCGTCAGATCCACGCGGCCCAATTCTTCAAGGTAGTACGGGCCTGTCAGGTCCACGATGGGGTCAGCGTTGTCTCGGTATCGCTGGAGCCGCTGATCCAGCGTCTCCACCGGTGCGACCTCGTCCTCGGGCGGCTCTTGACCAGCTGTGGTCATGCCCGTCGCACCCGGCGCCGCACCGCCTTCCGGCTCGTCATCCCGGTCGAGGAGGTCAGCCCCGAACCCGGGGAGGATGTCGTCATTCTCCGGTTGCGGGTCCACCGCTATCGGGTTGTCGTGCTGATAGGCGGCTCGGTACCACACCTCATCGGTCTGGTACTCGTAGCCGCCCATCCGCATCAACCCGGCCCACTTCACCGCCGTCTCGTGGAGAGCGTTACGTCCATCGCCGGGGATCAGGTAGTTGAGCCCCGGGTCCTGGCGACGGAAGCCCGCGTAGAGCAGGGCGAGAGGGCTGCGATTCTCCGGCAGTCCAAGGTTCTTGGCGATCTTAGGGCGCAAGGGACTGGTTCCGCGGACCTCGCGCAGGACCTGACGCCATTCGGCTGTATCGAACTCGAAGGCGGTCTTCTGATAGTTCGGTGTGACGTGATCGCAATGGATCTCACCGACGATCCGGCCCATCTGCACGGCTCCGGAGTCGATGGGGTACTCCAGCTCCGCCTCCGCGATACCGTCCTCGTCCTCCCAGTAGAAGACACGCTTGTCCTTGAGCATGATCTTGCGCCCGTTACGGAGGAAGTCCAGCCCGTAGTCGGTGCGGTGGAGGTAGCGCTGGATCCCGATCCAGCCCCAGATCCTGCGCTCCCGCAGTTCCAGGCGGCCCTGGCCGCATTCCTCGCAGTGCTCTGCGTCGGCGGTGCTCCAGTATCCGCACGCCATGCACGCCTTCTTGGGGCTCAGAGTACGGTCGATCCTCTGTACAGCATGGATCTCCACACCCTGGCGCGTGACGGTCCGCTTCTCATCCCAGACACAGGGCAGGCGCGGCCTGACCTTCTTGCCGTTGAGCGTGAGCAGGAAGCCCTTCTCCGCCAGCAGGTAGCTGTAGACGTCTCCGAGCTTCTCCCGGATCACGGCCTGCGTCTGGGGGCGACAGAGCGTGGTGTATTGCTCCTGCTTGAGCTCACTGATCGTGACAGTGGTGCCGTGCTCTTCACGATTGGCCTTAGGCACCAAGCGGTACGGTGCCTGGTACTTGGAAGAGTGGGCGATCCGCGCCAGGTCCAGGGTCACCTCGATCCAGTCCGGATCGCCTGCCCGACTGGTGCGTACCGTGGTACGCCGACCGAGCCGAGCTGTACTGATGTTGAAACCCATGCCGAACAGGCCGAGGGAACCATGTCGACCGTTGCTCGTCCAGCCCGCGCTGATGGCGTTGGTGACGGCCTCCAGGCTCATGCCCCGCCCGTTGTCCTGCACCTTGATCTCGGCTGTCGCACGCTGCGAGTTGGCCGGGGGGAGCGAGACCGCGACCGAGGGCCGGTCGACCGTTCCGCCAGCCGCCTGAAACTCGTCGAAGGAGTTGTCGATCAACTCGGCCAAGCACTGCCAGTGAGAGAACTCGATGTCGCCAAGCACACCCAAGATGCGCGGGTGTGGCGTGACGTTGATGTACTGGTTCTCGGTCACAGTCGGCCCCCGTCTTCGTCGTGAACAGATGCGTGGCCGGCGGACGCGAAGCGCGCCCACCAGCGTCTAGGCGCCCCCGCCGGCCCCGGTCCCGGGGCATCCACCAACATGGCGTCAACCCTAATGGGCGGCACCGGTGCCTGCGGGACATAGATCTCGAAACCCCTGCTGGAACCACTCCGCACCCTGCCCTGGGGAGTGCCCCCGCGGTTCACCGCGTGCGAGACTCGCCTCATGATCCGGGAACCCGCGCAAGTCACCATCGATGCGAGCGGCCGGGTGGAGATCCCCTTGGGGATTCTCGCCGAGGCAGGTCTCGACACGGGGAGTGTCGTCCTCGCGTACAGCGATGGTGACGGCCGCATCGTGCTGCGCAGGTTGACCGACGCCATCGACGACCTGCTGCATGGCGAGGAGCTGTAACCGCAGCTAGCCGGTCGCACGGCGGACCGCTGAGATGACCCGTCCTGCCACCTCCTCCGGTGCCTCGTGTTCCCAAGCCCGGATGACCGTCCAGCCCGCTTCCTCCAGGATCCGGTTGGTCTCGGCGTCCCGCCGCTGGTTCTCGGCGAACTTGTCCGCCCAGAAGTCCTTGTTCTTCGTCGCTGGTCGATGATGCTCCGGGCAGAAGTGCCAGAAACAGCCGTCGACGAAGACCGCGACTCGTGCCTTCGGGAACAGCACATCCGCAGTACGCCGGAGGCCCTGGATCGGCGGTGCGTTGACCCGGTAGCGAAGCCCTTCCTTGAAGAGGAGGGACCTGAGGGCCTTCTCGGGCTTCGTGTCCCTTCCACGGTTGCCTCTCATTGAGGCACGGACCGCTGGCGTCGAGGCTGTCGAGCCCTCGGGCAAGGTCTCCTCCCTCAAGAGGCCCTTAGCCCAGGCCAGCCGCCACCCCTCAGCGAGGTTGGCCTCACGGCTGTCGTGTTCGACTTCCCCCAGATAGCGCTCCGGGGACTTCCTCCCGTCGCCCCACCGCAGTGACGCACGGATGCGCCGCGTCTTGGGCAGGACCCTCAATGAGACCGAGGCGTGGGCCACGCGGCCGTCACCCAGGTCAACCTCACGCCGATGGCGACCGCCCGCCGCTTTGTCCTGTTCGGCGGACAGAGCCTTCCGGGTCCTTCCCGACCGCCCCTTCCAGGCGCGATCGGGGGGTAGCCTGTCGTTCCAGCGGCTCTGAACTGGCTTCGCCACATCAATCACGTCCTTGGCCCCGGCGCCGTATCGAGAGCCTTCGCCACCGCATTGGCGAATACCGCGCCAAGCTTCACCGGGACCGCGTTGCCCAGCTGCCGCATCTTCTCCCCACGAGGTCCTTCGAGCTTCCAATCGTCGGGGAAAGTCATGACGCGGGCCGTCTCGCGCACAGTCATGTACCTGTGCTTGTAGGTAGTGCCTCCAGGGGTCTCCAGATCATCGGTCAGCATCACGGACTCCCCGCCCGGGACGCCATGCACGCCGGCCTTCACGGTCTTGGCGGGACGGTCCAGTTCATTGGGCGTGTGGCCCTTGTAGATCCGAGCGCCGGGCCACCCGATGTGATCGGTGAACCCACCGGCGCGATACTCATTGCGGTCGAGCCTGTCCCAGGGGACCTTCGGCAGGGGCTTGCCCTCGTTCTCGTCGATGCCGGCGATGGCGTCCCGGAAGGTGCGCCAGGGCTTCGATTCGTCCGGAGTGAGTGAAACGTCCTTACGGATCCCAGCCCTGGCCCTGGCCACGGCCAGGGCGCGCACGTGATCGGGGACTTCGGGATGGCGCTTCCAGTAGGAGTCGTCGGAATCATCAAGCATGGACCGGAATAGCGCCTGCTCGGAGTACTGGGGAAGCACGTCCTGATTGAACTGGTCGATGTCGACGCCGAGGTCCTCCCGGAAGGCGACGATGATGATGCGGTGCCTGATCTGGGGGACCCCGTAATCGGCGGCGTTAACGCGCGTCATCACCACCTTGTAACGCTCCGACGGATCGCCGGCAGTCCCGCGCCTGGCCTCGATGAGGGCCTGATCGTGCTCCTGCCAAGGGATCTCGGGATCCCGTAGCTCGAAGGGCATCTCCATCTCGCGCAAGATGTAGTCGAGGTAGGGCTTGAACGATGGCCTGAGCAATCCCACGACGTTCTCGCAGATGACGGCCTTGGGCCGGATCTGGCGCATCGCCTTGAACATCTGAGGGAACATGTTGCGCCTGTCCTCGTCCCCCTTGGCGATCCCGCCCAGGCTGAACGGCTGGCACGGCGGACCGCCAGCGAGGACGTCGACACGACCGCGCAGATACCGCATATCCAGGTCCTGGACGTCGCCCGCCACCAGCGGCCACGGCTCCCCGGGCTCGGGGATGCGCTCCTCGTCCCCCCGAGGCTTCGCCCCGTTCGCCTCCAGGGTCTGACACGCTCGCGGGGCGAACTCGTTGAACAGCAATGGCCGGAAGCCCGCCCCGTGGACCGCCATGGCGAGGCCCCCCGCGCCCGCGAACAGCTCGACCCCGGTGCGATCACGCTTTGACTCTTCTTGCAGTTCAACCATTGCGAAAGCATACCGCGGAAATATGACTACTGTGACCGTTGTCGAGAGGTTCACCTCACTTTCACGAGTGGCCGAAGATGGTTCGGTCAGGTACTCCCAGCAATTCACCCGCCGAGGCATCACCGAGCTCAGCCGCAGGTCGCTGGGCGTCCGGGACCAGAAAGGAGGGCTCAGATCGCGACCCCCGCGCGCGGGCGTCGACTGGACCGTCAGGCCCCTGGGTCACCGAGCACGCTGTCGGGTAACGGAGTCGAACACATCTCGTCCGCCCCGCCAGGCTCGTGCGAGGCGTACTGGTCAACGGACACGGGAGGCGGCCGGACGGCCACCTCCCATATCCCCTCAGCCGATCACCGCGATAGCGCTCCGTGACCACGAGCCGAGCGGCGTTCCCACGGCCGGGCGGTTCACGAACGCGGCGGCCTGCCACGCCAGGCCGCGAACAAGCCCAAACCGACGCTCGTCACCGCGGTGAACGCCTCGGGGCCGGCGAGCATGAAGACACCCGCCGAGAGCGTGATCAGGACCAGCAGCGCGACGAGGTCGAGAACGCGTTCCCGGGGGGACGCCACCTCCGCCGAGTCGTGCGTGAGGGCAGTCCGCTGAGCCGGGGACGGGGTGGTCTTTTCGATTTCATCCATGTGCCCAGCACACCAGCCCCACCCGCCATGCCTCATACAGCGCGAACGAACCCGGTTAGACTCGATCGCCGCAGGCCATCGCCGTACGGCGTGGCACACGAGCGAACACGCACTCTGTACGGTGGTGTTCGGCGAAATTCGGTCCTGTTCGGTAACCAGCGTCCTACGCTGAGCCCCACAGACCATCGGGGGGACGTACGTGGCGCATGAGGACGCTTCCAGGGCCGCGTTTGACCGCGAACTCGCGGGCTTCGCCGCCAACCTCCGGAAGCTGCAGGTCGATTGCGGCCGCCCCTCCCAGCGCGACATCAGCCGGGCCGCGCCCAAAGGGCAGTCGTTGTCACCCTCCGGGATCAGTGAAGCCCTCGGTGGAAAGCGCCTGCCCAGGCTCGACTACCTCATCGCCCTCGTCCAGGCAATACTGAGTCTTTCCAGCGACCGCCGGTCTCCAGTGAGCCGCGATGATCCGGCAGTCGAGTCATGGCGTAAGGAGTGGACCCGGCTCGAACAGCTGCGCATCGAGGTCCGCTACGCGCCCTCGGCATCCGAGCCGGTGCGGACGCCCGTCCCGGTTGACGCCTCACCGACCGCGCCGGCTCTCGATACGCCAGCCCTTCTGACAAACTCGCCTGCGCCGATGGAGAACAGCCGACGCCTGAGATTTCGTCCCGTGCTGCCGGTGCTGCCCCACTCCGGCTTCGTATGGTCGGTGGCATTTTCCCCCGATGGCAAGCTGATCGCCGCCGCCAGCGCCGCCGGAGTGGTGGCGCTCTGGGACCCCGCCACCCGCCTAGCTGTCGGTGAACCCATGATCGGTGGCGAGAGCACTATGAGGTCAGTCGTGTTCTCCCCCGACGGCAGCCTGCTCGCCGCCGCCAGCGATGACGGCAATGTGCGGCTTTGGGACCCGGTCACCCATGATGAGGTCGAAGTACTCCCGACCACGAAGGACATCGCGGTCACAGAGGTGGCGTTCTCCCCTGACGGCAGCCTGCTGGCCGCCGCCAGTTTCGATTGCACGGTGCGCCTTTGGGATGGTCACACCTACGCAGCCGTAGGTCAGCCGCTGACTGGCCACACCGGAGCCGTCACAGCGGTGAGGTTCTCCCCCGACGGCGGCCTGCTCGCCACCGCCAGCTTCGACGGCATGGTGCGCCTTTGGGACCCGACAACTCGCCAGACGGTGGGCAAGCCCTTGATAGGCCACTCCGGTACCGTCAGGTCAGTGGCTTTCTCCCCCAACGGCGACCTCCTCGCCACCGCGAGTGACGACGGCACGGTGCGCCTTTGGGACCGTGCCACCCACCATGCCGTCGGAGCGCCCCTCACCGGCCACACCGGCTCCGCCACGGCCGTCACGTTCTCCCCCGACGGCAGCCTGCTCGCCACCACCGACATCGACGGCATCGTGCGCCTTTGGGACCCAGCTACCCACCATGCCGTCGGAGCCCCCCTCACCGGCCACACCAGCTCCGCCACGGCCGTCACGTTTTCCCCGGACGGGAGCCTGCTCGCCACCGCTAGTTACGATCACACGGTGCGGCTATCGAAAGCCGAGGAGGCCCCGCCTGTGCCTATCCCGGCGCAACGTACGTGTCACGGCGAGGACTCCCACGAGAGCCTGATCACTGAGAACACCGAATTGAGAACTCGGCTCAACCTTCTGACCGCGCGGGGCCTCGCCAGTAGAAGTGTCCTCACCGCGCTCAAGAACGGTGAAGGTATCTCTCTGGCTCCTCTGATCGGCCATCGCGACGCGGTCCGGTCGGTGGTGTTCTCCCCCGACGGGACCCAACTCGCGACAGCCAGCGCCGACGACACGGTGCGGTTCTGGGACCCGGCCAAGAGGCGATCAGTCGGCAGACCCCTGACGAATCACCGTGACTCGGTAATGGCTGTGGCTTACTCCCCCGACGGCGCTCTGATCGCAACGGCGGACCGCGGCGGCGCGGTACGCCTGTGGGACGCTGCCACCCGGGTGCCGGCAGGTAGCCCGCTGGCCGACCACCTCGGCCCCATCACATCGGTGGTCTTCTCCCCCATCGGAACCCTGCTCGCCGTCGCCAACGACGGTGGCGCCGTGCGACTGTGGTCGCCAACTACCCAGCAGCCTTCCGGCGCCCCACTGATCAGCCACCACGGGCTCGTAACGGGGGTCGCTTTCTCCCCTGATGGCAAGTTGATCGCCACCTCCACCGATACCGGCGCAGTGCCGCTATGGGACGCAGCCAGTCGCACATCAACAGGCGAACTCCTCGGCGGCCACAGCGGCTCTGTCAGCTCCGTGGCCTTTTCCCCCGACGGCAACCTGATCGCCACCGCCGGTGATGATCACTCGATACAGCTATGGGATGCGACTACCCACCAGCCAGTTGGAAAGCCCCTGACCGGCCACGATGATGCCGTCGCGGCGGTGGCCTTTTCCCCCGACGGCAGCCTGGTCGCCACGGCCAGCAAGGATCGCACTGTGCGCCTTTGGGACCCGTCCACCCACCAACCCGTGGGAGAGCCTCTCACCGGCCATCATGATGCCGTGACGGCAGTCACTTTCTCCCCGGACAGTTCCGTGCTCGCCACCGCGAGCGTCGATCGCACCGTTCGGTTGTGGGTGCCTCCGTTGGTGAGCAGTCTCGTCGGATCTCGAGGTTGATCCGATAGAGCACGGAATAAATGTCAAGCCGCCCTCCCTCTGCCTAAGCGGAATATCCAGAGTCTCCCGTTGATTGCCCTTCTTGCGGAGATCGCGGGAGGGGGCGCTGGTGGCCGAGCTGATGCTGTTCCGGCAGGACGCGGACGGGCGGGATGTCGAGCTGTCCGGTTCGACGGTGGCGCTGGAGGTGGAGCTCCAGCGGCGGGTCGAGGCCGGTCTGGAGCAGATGCTCGGCATCCGGTTCGTGGCGTCGGAGTATGCGACCGGTCCGTGGCACCGGGGGCGGATCGACACCCTCGGGCTGGACGAGAACGGCAGCCCAGTCGTCATCGAGTTCAAGAAGGGTTCCGACAGCGGGGTGCTGTCGCAGGCCGTCTCGTATCTGTCCTGGCTACGTTCGGCGCAGCACGAGTTCGAGGCGCTGGTCCGGAAGATGCTGGGTGCGGAGGCCGCCGAGTCGATCGACTGGCGTCGGCCGCGGATGGTCTGCATCGCGGCCGGCTTCTCCCACCACGACCGGGTGGCCGTGCAGTGGCTGCCCGAGCGCATCGACCTGGTTCGCTACCGGGTCTTCGATGGCGGCCTGCTGAGCCTGCTGCTCGTCGACTCCTCGCCCGGCTCAGCGAGCGCCGCTTCGTCTCGGCGGAGCCGGGACCGGGACGCGGTGGTCGGCAACGCGCCGACGGCACCGGTGGTTCCCGCGCCGACTGGTGCTGGCCTCGTGCCAGAGTGCTTGCGGGACCTGTACGCGGAGCTGGACGAGGCGCTCACGGCGTGGGGCGAGGTCGAGGTGGCGCCGTTGCGACACTACATCGCCTACAGGCGGCTGGTGAACGTCGCATCGGTGATCTTCCGTCCGAAGCACGAGGCGATCCTGGTCTATCTCAGACTCGACCCGGACTCGGTCGTGCTGGAGGAGGGCTTCACCCGGGACATGCGCGGCATCGGGCACCTGGGGACCGGGGACCTGGAGGTACGTCTCGCCTCGGCGGCCGACCTGGAGAAGGCGGCGCCGCTGATCCGGCGGGCATTCGAGGCAGCCTGACGCAAACGAGAAGGGCGGCTGGTGCATCGGTAATTCGATGCACCAGCCGCCCTTCGGCGTCTGCGGCCCGCCGGCCCCGGGCTCTCGCCGCTCTCGTGATCACGCCTCAGGCCCGGCCAGGTCGAAGTCGTCCTTAGTCAGCTCGGCGCGGAGCCGCTGCTCGGCTATGTCGGCGTAGTGGTCAGAGAGCTCGACGCCGATGAACTTGCGGCCCTCGCGCAGGGCGGCGACGCCGGTTGTGCCGGAGCCGGTGAAGGGGTCGAGGACGGTTCCGCCCGGCGGGCAGATACGCACCAGCTCCCGCATCACCTCCACGGGCTTCTGCGTGATGTGCACGCGGTCCTTCCGAGGCTGGCTCGCGGTGTAGAGGCCGGGCAGGTAGACGGGATTCCGGTCGGGGTCGACCGGGCCCTTGGTGCCCCAGACGATGTACTCGCAGGACTGCTTGAGCCGTCCCTTCTGCGGTCGGGAGACCGGCTTGTGCCACGAGGCGATGCCGCGCCAGGTCCAGCCGGCGGCCTGGAGCGCGTCGGTGGTGGTGGGCAGTTGCCTCCAGTCGGTGAAGACGAGCGCGGCGCCCGACTCGGCGGTGGCCCGGTAGGACTCGGTGAGCAGGAGGGTGAGCCAGAAGCTGTACGAGCGCTGGTCGCGGTTCTCGCCGGGGAAGTTGGCGAGGTCGTGTTCGGCGTCGCCCGAGGTGTACTTCGCGCGGGCACTGCGGCCGGTTCGTTCGCCGCTGGTTCGGCCACCGCTGTTGTAGGGCGGGTCCGTGATCACGGCATCGACGCTGTTGTCGGGGATGCCGGCGAGGGCGGTCAGCGCGTCGCCTCGGTGCAGGGTGTACGGCATGGTGCGGTTCTCTCTTTCCGCGGGGACGGTCGTGCGGGATTCCGCGTTCCCGGAATACCGCGCACGTCGGCTTGATTCGCTCCCGGCAGCCACAGAAGCAGCCGCCTGCGGAGAGCGATGGGCTGGAGAGTAACCACCATTCCCGGCCGCACCTAATGGCCCTCTGCCGCCACATCACGGGCCTCGACTGCCAGACGAGGCGTCGTTTGGTGCGGCCGGAATTCGTCTCTACAGTCTCGCCGTGTTCGACGGACGGGGCTCAGCTCCCGCCCTGTTGAGCTGTGCTGATGCGTGTTACCTCGTCCAGGTGGCGGCACGGCAGCACTCACGAAACGGCCTGAGATTTCAGCGAGGGGGATTCTCCGTGTGGCGTGTGAGATTAAGAGCGCGGCTGGCTGCCGATCTCCAGTAACGGGGTTCCCAGGAGTCGGGAGTTAGCCGCTCCCGACCCTTGGAATCTCTATTCCCTGATCTCAGGTGTTGTGAATTTTCGACTGGTGCGGTGCCGGTGACCTTTCGACGAGAACGCTGGTGCCGCGCTGCCTACGAGTAAGGAGCTGCTGATGCAGCATGCCCAGGCACGCCCTTCCCCGACGTCCGACTCCTGCGACCTCTGCTCGGCGGACGGCCCGCGGCCGTGAAGGCGGGCGCGGCAATAGTCGGGTCCGTGGCTCTTGGGCCACTGCTGCTGATCGCCCCGCTCGCGATGGCTCTGGCCGGCGCGAGCAGTGCCCAGGCCGCCTGTGCGAGCGGCGATGCGCAGGCTGTGGATTCCGCGGCGGTCGCCAAGCAGGTGGAGTCGATCCTCAAGGGCGGCGGCAAGGCCGCGGTGTTGGTCCCGGGGCTGGACGATCCCGCAGTGCAGATCCCGAACGCCAGGACGATCCAGGCCACGGGCGTCGCCATGAAGGTACCGGCCCGGGGGCAGGCTGTGGCTCTGGCCACGGCCCTGCAGGAGTCAGGGCTGCGGAATCTGGACTACGGCGACCGGGATTCACTCGGCCTGTTCCAGCAGCGCCCAAGCCAGGGCTGGGGAACGGCCCAGCAGGTCCGCGATCCGGTGCACGCCTCGACGAGGTTCTACGAGGCTCTACTCAAGGTCCCAGGCTGGCAGTCCATGACCGTCACGCAAGCGGCGCAGGCGGTCCAGAAGAGCGGCTTTCCTGCCGCCTACGCCAAGTGGGAGCCGCTGGGCACGGCTCTACAGCAGGCCATCGCCACGTCGCTGTCGGAGGGGTCGAGTTCCGACGGAGGCGACGAGGGCGAGCAGACGGATGCGGCTCCCGGCGGGTGCGGCACTGGTGAGGACGGGGCCAAATTCGGTCCGATCCCCGCAGGCTCCGTCCCCAAGGACTACAAGATCCCGGCTGATGCGCCCAAGTCGGTCCGCACCGCCATCCGCTGGGGTCTCGGTCAGCTCGGCACTCCGTATCAGTGGGGTGGCGCGTGCACCGATCCGCGCGGCCAGGACCCGATGGGCCGCTGCGACTGCTCGTCCCTGATGCAGATGTCGTACAAGGCCGGGGGCGTCTCGATCTCCCGGACCACGTACACGCAGGTCAAGGAGGGTAAGGCGGTCAGCGTCGACGCCCTCAAGCCGGGCGATCTCCTCTTCACCCGGGGCACGGCCCAAGTCCCGGAACACGTCGGGATGTTCATCGGCGACGGCCTGATCCTGCACGCACCGCGCACTGGTGACGTGGTCAAGCTCTCGACCCTCGCCGACTGGCGGCCGGACGTGCTCGCCGCCCGCCGGATCGTCTGACCGGCCCCCTCTCTCCCTCTCGCTCCTCCCCTTCCGGGCCTTCGCGCGCCCATATTCGTACTGGAGTTCCAATGAAGCTCATTCAGCACGCCCAGATGCTGGCGTACAACCCTGGCGTCACGCCGAGCGAGGGCGGCCTGCCTGGTCTCGACGTCCTGAAGAAGGTCATGGGCAGCATCAACCTGTTCGGCATCATCGCCACGGTCGGCGCTCTCGCGATCTCCGCCATCGTCTGGGCCTGGGGTCACCACAGCGGAGGCCACCAGGCCGAGGCCAACGGCAAGAAGGGCACGGTCGTCGCCGCCGGCTGCGCTCTGCTGCTCGGCGCGGCCAACGGCGTCGTCGCGTTCTTCTCGGCGATGGGGACGCAGGTTCACTGATGTCGAAGAATCGTTTCCCTTCCGCCAGGGAGCGGAGGCACGGAGCCCCGTCCTCGGTTCTGCGCCGCGCCTCGATCGGCGGCATCGTCCTCGCTGTCCTGCTGGCCGTCGCCGGTCTGGTCGCGTACGTCACCCGTGCGGAGAGCCCGGCCGCGCCGAAGGCCACTCCCTCGCCGGCGTCCTCTTCGACGTCGCCTTCCCCTGCCGCCACCACGCACGCCGGGGTGGCGGTGGCCGCGCCGCCCAGGACGACGGATCCGATCGAGTTCGCCAAGGCCGCCACCAAGGTTCTGTGGACGTACGACACCCGGTCGTTCTCGCAGGCCGAGCACCTGGCCGGTCTCAAGCAGTGGATGACCAGCGAGAAGAAGTACGCGGACTGGAAGTCGGTCTCGGACCAGGTGCCCAGCCCGGTGCTGTGGTCGCGGATGCACGACAACGGGCAGCACGCCGACGCCACGATCGGCGAGGGCCACTTCCCGCAGGCGTTCAAGACCGCCCTGGCCCAGGACCCCGGCGCGATCACCGAGGCGTACGTCTACGCCGTCACGGTCACCGGCAAGCAGTCCATCGCCTGGAAGGGCTCCGGTGCCGGAGCCGAGTCCCGCTCGACGACCCTCGCCGTCCAGTGCCGACCGGACCGCGACTGCGCCCTCGTCGGCGTCCTGCCGAACGTCGCGCCGTGATCGCCCTCAACCTGTGTAAGGAGGTGCCCTCATGGGGGCTTGCGACCTTCCTCTGATGAGTACGGTCTGCGACACCGTCGGCGGTGTCGTCGGCGCGACCGGTGAAGCTGTCACCGACGGCATCGGCGCCTGGATCGCCAAGTCGATGGGCGAGATGGCCCAGGCCGCGGCGGACCTGGCCTCGAAGGCCGTCGACAAGACCACCGCCATCGATCTCAACGCCGAATGGTTCAGGAGCAACTACGAGCTGATCCTGCCCATCGGCCTCATCCTCACCGTCGGCACGTTCTGCCTGCAACTCACCCGCGCCGCCTGGCGCCGGGACGAACGAGCCCTCGCTCAGGCCGTGTACGGAACCGTGGCCGGCGTCCTGTTCGCCTTCGCCGCCATCGCCTGCACCACCGTCGCGATTACCGTGGTCGACGCGCTCAGCGCCGGCCTGTTCCAGGCGGCCAACAGTTCCGTGGACGAGGCGGTACGCCGCATCATCAAGGTCAACGAGCTGGGGGCGATGTACGGCCTGGGCTGGGGCGTCCCTGCCCTCGTCGCACTCGGTTGCGCGGTGGGCGCCTTCCTCTACTGGGCGGTGATGGTCGCCCGTAAGGTCGGCATCCTGGTCCTGGTCACCCTGGCCGTGTTCGCCGGGGCCGGCGGCGGCTGGGAGGTCGCGCGGCGCTGGCGGCGCGGCTGGATCGAGGCGACCAGCACCCTGATCGTCTCCAAGCTCCTGATGACCATCGTGTTCCTGCTGGGCGTCTCCGCCATGGGCAAGACCGACGCGAGCGACGGGCTCAGCGCCCTGTCGGACGCGATCGCGGGCATCGTCGTGATGGTCCTGGTGCTGCTCTGCCCCTACGCCACGTACAAGTTCGTGCACTGGGCTGCCGACGGCGGCGGCCACGACGATGTGCACCGCACCGGTGTCGCCGGCATGGCGGTCGCAGCGGGTGCGGCGAAGACCGCGGGGCAGCTCGCGGTCCAGGCCGGCACGGGAATGCGGGCTCCGCAGGGGCCGGCGAAGGTGCCGGGCCAGGGCTCCGGTGGCGTCGCCTCCGGGATCGACCCAACGGGTGGATCCGGTGGTGAGGCCAAGCCGAAGCAGACCCACTTCCGCTTCGGTGCGGATCCGAGTGCGACCGGCGACAAGGGCCGGGCGCTGATCCGCCGTCCTCCCACGGACGGCGACCGCGGAGTCCCGCTCATCCAGCGCCCCGGTGGAAGCGAGGCGTCCGACTCGGCGCCGACGGTCTCCGGGCCCACGCCACAGGGCGCCTCGGTCTCGGCGCCGCAGGTCACGCACCTGGACCCGCCGGCACTGCGGCGCAGCGGTCCTCCTCCGCAGGGTGGCGCCACCCCGCAGCGGTGGATCTATCCCGGGCCAGCGGACCGCTCGGGCTCGTAGCCCGGAGCTGACGGGGTGGGCCGAGGCCCGCCCGGCCCACCCCGTCTTCCTCTTCTTCTTTCTCCTCATGCTCCAAGGACGGCTTCGCCATGCTCTCTGACGCTTCTCACCCCGACGGTCCGGCCACCGTCAAGTTCCCTCACCGCTCGCGCCGTGGCGTGCTGCTCGGTCTGTCGGCCCCTCAGCTGATCGTCGTCGCGGTCTGCGGTCTGCTCCTGCTCGGGGTGCTGCTCACCTCCGATGTGACCGGGGCGCTCAAGCTCGTACCGCTGTGGGCCGTCCTCCTCGCGGCGGTCTTCATCCGCCACCGCGGACGGGCGCTCGCCGACTGGGCGCCGATCGCGATCCGATACGCGCTGCGCCGCTTCCGGGGGCAGCTGGTCTGGCTCGCCCGGCCGTCCACCCGGCCACGGCGAGAGGGTCTGCTCTACCTGCCCGGCACGGCCGCGTCCCTGCGGGTGGTGTCCTCATCGGACGGCCGCCTCGGTGCGGTGCACGATCCGCACCACGGCACCCTCACGGCCGTGGTGAAGGTCTCCTCCCGCGCCTTCGCCCTGCTCGACCCGGCCGCGCAGGCGGGCAACGTCTCCGGCTGGGGCCGCACGCTGGCCGCGCTCTCGCGCAGCGGGCACATCGCCCGTGTCCAGGTGCTGGAGCGCACGGTCCCCGACTCCGGCGACGCGCTCAACCGCTACTGGCAGGAGCACGGCAACGCCCAGACCCCGCTCGCCGGTCCGATCTACGGCGACCTGCTGGCCGCCGCAGGCCCCGCCGCCGCCCCGCACGAGGCGTACGTCGCCCTCGCCCTCGACCTCAAGGCCGCCCGCCGTCTGATCAACCAGGCCGGCGGCGGACTCACCGGAGCCTTCGCCGTACTGGCCCAGCTCGCCTCCACCTTCGACCAGTCCGCCCGTACCTCCGGGCTCACACCGAATGGCTGGCTGCCCGCGCGCGAGATCGCCGCCGTGATCCGTACCGCGTACGACCCCAAGGCGTCGGCTGGCCTCGACCGGTGGTCCGACTCGGGCCGTCCGCAGGCCGACCCCGCTGCCGCCGGACCGGTCGTCCTGGTCGAGAAGGCCGACCGTATCCAGACCGACTCGGCCCACCACGCCACGTTCTGGATCGAGAACTGGCCGCGCATCGAGACCAGCCCCGGCTTCCTCCACCAGCTCCTGTTCACCACCGGCGTGCGCCGCACCCTCTCGCTGACTTACGAGCCCAAGGAGCTGGACGCCGCCCTGAAGGACGTACAGCGCAAGAAGGCCACCGTGATCGCGGACGCCGCCGAGCGTGCCCGCAAGGGCCAGGTCGACTCCGAGGAGGACTCGGTCGAGTACGCCGACATCAAGCAGCGCGAGCGCCAGCTCATCGCCGGACACGCCGACGTCGCCCTCACCGGCCTGCTCACCGTGAGCGCGGACACCCGCGAGGAGCTCAACGCCGCCTGCGCCGCCGTCGAGACCGCGGCCGTCGCCGCCCTCATCGACCTGCGCCTGCTGACCTGGCAGCAGGCCGAAGCCTTCACCAACGCCGCTCTGCCGCTCGCTCGCCCGTAGCACGGCCCAGCACCACCGACCGCGCTCTACCGAAGGGCACCCCATGCCGACCGAGCCCCTGCCCGAACTGGCTTCGGACTTCGTCCCGTTCGCCACCGCCGCGCTCGACTTCCACCGGGCCATCAACATGCCCGTCGCCCCGGTCGCCGCCAGCCGCACCGAACTGGACTCCCTGCACGCCCATCTGGTCGCCCTGTACGGGCTGCTGGATGCGCACACCGCGCGGACCGCCCCGGTGGCCGGCGTCGAGGGCGATCACCTGAGGGCCTGCCGTGTCCGGCTGTGGCAGGCAGCCGAGCACCTCCACGCCGCCTATCACGCGGCCCCGCAGCGAGTCACCGGCCGCCTCCCCCCGCAGGAGGCGTGCCGGGCCCGCCTTCCCGAGGGCACACCCGACCTCACCGTGTGCCAGCGCCACCTGGCCACCGCCGCCCGCGTCCGCCGTGACCACACCCCGGCCGACCTGCGCGGCCCGTTCACCGGCCTGATCCACCACTGACCACCGGAGCACCACCGCCATGCCCACCCGAACCACCCGCGCCAGCGCCAGTCCGCTGTTCGTCCCCCGCAAGACCAACCGTCGCACGGCCCGCGCCGCTCGCGACCAGTTCGCTGCCGCCCGCGACAAGGCCCGTCACGCCGCCCGGCCAGAAGCCCGCCGCACCGCGACCGGCATCGATCCCGAGCTGCGCGCCACCTACCCGGCCGCCGGCCGACCGGGTCCCGCCTCCGCCCGCGGCGGCCGGCTCAAGCTCCCCGCCCACCGGATGACCACCGCCACCGCGTCCGGCGCCTACCCCTTCCTCGCCGAGGGCGGTCTGGGCGCCCAGGGCATCTATGTGGGCCGCGACGTGCACGCGGAGGCCGCCTTCACCTACGACCCGTTCGCGCTGTACGGGCGGCTCGACGGATTCACGAACCCGAACATCCTGCTCGCCGGGATCATCGGCATGGGCAAGTCCGCCCTGGCCAAGTCCCTCGCCGTGCGCGCCGTCGCCTTCGGCTACCGCATCTACGTGCCGTGCGACCCCAAGGGCGAATGGACCGTGGTCGCCCAGTCGCTGGGCGGGCAGACCATCGCCCTCGGCCCCGGCCTTCCCGGCCGGCTGAATCCGCTCGACGCCCCGGCTAGGCCGTACGGCGTCAGCGAGGAGGACTGGGCCGGCGAGGTCCGCAAGCGGCGCCTGCTGCTCCTCGGCTCGCTCGCGAAGACCGTTCTGCGGCGTGACCTGCACCCGATGGAGCACACCGCCCTCGACGTGGCACTCGACCAGGCAGTCACCCACGCCGGGGCCGTCGGCACCACCCCGCTGCTCGGCGACGTCGCGTACGTGCTCGGCGCGCCCGAGCGGCTCAACGCCGCACTCGGTGACCTGTCCGGACGCCTCGGACGGGCGGCCGAGGACCTGGCCCACGCACTGCGGCGCCTCGTCCATGGCGACCTGGCCGGCATGTTCGACGCGCCGAGCACCGTGGCCTTCGACCCGGCCGCGCCGATGCTCTCCATCGACCTGTCCCGCCTCGGAGGCACCGGCGACGACACCGCACTCGTCCTCGCGATGACCTGTGCCTCCGCGTGGATGGAGTCCGCGCTCGCCGACCCCACCGGCGGACGGCGCTGGGTGATCTACGACGAGGCATGGCGCGTGATGCGGCACGTCGCCCTGCTGGAACGCATGCAGAGCCAGTGGAAGCTCAGCCGGGGCCTCGGCATCGCCAACATGATGGTCATCCACCGCCTCAGCGATCTGCTCACCGCGGGCGACGCCGGCTCCCGGGGGCGTGCCCTCGCCGAGGGGCTGCTCACCGACTGCTCCACCCGGATCATCTACCGCCAGGAAGTCGACCAACTCGGCTCCGCCGCAGCCCTGCTGGGGCTCACCGGCGTGGAGACCCAGGCCGTCTCCGCCCTCACCAAGGGGCGCGGCCTGTGGAAGGTCGCGGGCCGGTCGTTCATTACTCAGCATCTGCTCCACCCGCACGAGCGCGAGCTGTTCGACACGGACGCCCGGATGCATACCTGAGCCGTCCGCTCCCGTTCACGCCCGGGGGAGCCGGCCCGCGCCGCTCCGGCTCCCCCTCGCCCGTCGTCACATCAAGCCCTCCGCACAGGAAGTCGCCCCGCCATGCACCTGAAGCGCACGATCCGTCGCGGCCTGCGCCGCCTCGTCCAGCTCTACGCCGACGCCGCCCGCGCCCACACCGCACACGGCCATGCCTCCGCAACCCCCAGCCCGTGTGATCCCGTGGACGCGACATGGCGAGGGACCGACCGACGCCCCGACGCGCACGACGAGGGCGAGCCCCGCCATGGCTGAGCTGGCATGGATCACGCTGGGCAAGCACCCGCGGCACGGCCTCACCGCCGCCACCATCCACGACGACTTCGGCTCCGCGAACCGGCTGCTGCTCGATGCCGGATTCTCCACCGGGCATCCCGACTTCGCCTATGTCCTCGGCGACAGCCGTCCGGACGAGGTCCGGGCGACGCTTCAGCAGCTCTACAGCGCTGTGGCCAGCCACTACGTCGCCATCGACGACGCCTCGCTCGACGGTTCCATGCCCACCAACCCGGCGCCGCCCCGTGGTTCAGAGCCCGCGCACCCTCCGACCCCGTCACCGCGCCGGCCGGACTCGCGGGCCGATCTTGCGGAGTTCGCCGAGGAACTGTCGGGCCGACTCCCCGGCTCCTGGACTTCCGCCGTCCACGAACACGTTGCAGAGGAAGGCCAGCTCCTGCTCAGCAAACGGGTATGGGATTACGGCCACGTGAGCTGGGCCCTCTCCGAATTCACCACACATCGAAGCGCCGTACTCACCAGTGACTCTGGCATCGAGCTCCTGGTCACCGACCGCCCCCTGCGCAAGCACGAGTTCCTGGTCGCCGCGTTCGTGCCACGAGGCAGCGGGTTCGACACCACCACGAGGACACCTAACGGCATCGTCGTGAGCACCGACCCGGTGCGAGCGGCCTTCCGAGTGACAACCCGCCTGCTGCCTCGGTACCAGGAGGCCGTCCGCGAGACCCGGCTCAGCCAAGTCGCCAAGTCGGTGGCTGCCGGCCAGCGCGTTCTGGCCGAATGGGACGCGGTCTCGGACAGCCTGTGCGATGCCGATCACTGGCCGCTCGACGAGCGGTACGGCCTGCGCCAACAGGTACGGGACGCGGAAATGTGGGCGCAGTTCGCTCCCTTCCTCGAGCACGGTCCCACCCTGGTCGCGCACGCCGAGGAAGAGCTTCCTCTCCTTGATCCTGCGGAGCGTGCGGCCGGGCGCTGGGCGTACCGGCTCCGTGCCTTGCGCGAGGCACTGGACGGCGGCGCCCGGGTGCAGGCCGAGTTCCAAGTGGTCGCCGAGGCGCTCCTGCCCGACCATCCTCGCTCGAAGGCGGTGTTCGCGGACGCCGTGGCCATGCGCAACGCCGAGGGCTGGCACTACTCCCTGACCTGGATGGACAACGCCGGCGTCCTCGTCGACATCGCGCGCGCCGACAAGGCGCCGCCCGCGCCACCGACCCGACCGCTCCGTGCGCAGCCGGTCCGGTCGACACGCGCCGAGGCTGCCCTTTCCTGGTCACCACACGCCGCTCGCCAGATCACCGCGGCGATCGAGAAGAACGCCGGTCCGCCGGCTACCCGCTTCTTCAACTCCAGCAGGCCGCCGCGCTCACGCTGACTAGCGCGAATCCACGGCCACACCAAATCCGCCTTTCGGCCGCATCCTCGTCCTCCGCACGGCCCCGACCTCTGCGAGGTGCATCTTCGTGGCGGAAACACGTCCGCACATCACCGTCGGCCATCACGACCAGTACGGCGTCGTGGCGGCGACGTCGCACGACAACCACGTCGCCGAGCACATCCTGCGGCTCGTCGGCTTCGAGCGGCTGCCCGGCAGCACTCTGTACGGGCTGACCGATCCGCAGCGTGACCCAGTACGGCGCGGGGCGCAGGCGGTCCAGTCCCTGCGGGCCGCGCAGTACAGGGTCAAAGCCGATGTCGCGTACGACCTCCAGCCCCATACCCGGCTCGGCACGGGCCGGGGCCTCCTGGAGCGACTGGAGAAACCTTCCGCCTCAACGGTGACGCCCTCGGCCCAGCAGCGCCGCTCCCAGGCCGCCACCGCCGTCTCCCCGGCCCGCGCGGGTGCGCCGCTGGCGCGGCCCGCCGCCGCAGTCGAGTACCGCCCCGCCCCCTCCGCCCCGCAGCCGGTCCGCACCCGCTAGACCGCCCCTACCAAGGAGCCCGCGCGATGACTCTGCAACTCGAACCGGACGTCGCGTTCGGAATGCACCCCGACTACGGGGTGGCCGCCGCCGTCGCGGACGCCCGACCGTTCCTCGACGAGGTCCTGCGCAAGCACCACTTCCGCTACAGCGAGTACCTCGACGTCTACCTCCTGGCGGACAACACTCCCCACAACATGGCGGTACGGACCGTGGCCAGGGCGACCCGCGAATTCCAGGACGCCGGTCTGTCCGTCGCAGCCGATCCCAGGATCATGATCCCGCCGCCGGTCCCGACTCCGGATGGTGTCCCGGCGCGGGCGACACGGCCCGGCCAGTCCCTGACTGCGCTGACCGGCGAACTGCACGAGCTGCGTCGCGCGGCGGACGTCTCCGAGGTCCTGGGCGAGATCCTCGACGAACACCACGGCGTCGTGCTCGACCTGGAGGAGTTCATTGACACGGCCGCCGCCTGGTGTGAGCGGCTCGACACTCCGAACGGTCACGAGCTGGGCCTTCATCTGCGCAACATCGCCCATCACGTCGCCTTCCTCGGCGACCAACTCGTCGGCGCCCAGCTCGAACTGGCCGTCATGCCCGACGTGACCCCCGAGAACGCCCCGCCCCTGGCCGAGGTGCCGCTGCCCGAGCGGCAGGAGTGGCTCCGGGTCACGCACACCGCGCGAGCGCGCGCCGCCATGGCGTCGTCCCCCAACCGCCCGGCCAACGCCCCGAAGCCGCAGGACGAGCCGGTGCCGCGCCTCCAGGCCACGCCGACCGCCCCGATTCGTACGCGCTGATCCGCCCTTTCCGACGTTCAAGGAGTCCGGCTCATGGCCGTGAAGAAGTTCTGGACCATCGACCACGCCTGCGGTCACACCGCCGAGGCCGATCTCTCCGACCGTCCGGCCGACCGCCGTGCCGGATACGCCCGCTGGCTCGGCGGCCGGGACTGCGCCGACTGCTGGCGAGCCTCCCGCCAGGAGGACACCGAGGCCACGGCCGAGTGGCTCGCGAAGCAGAGGGTGACCGAGCAGGCCGAGGCCGAGGCGTGGTCCGAGCAGTACCGCATGCCTCCGCTGGACGGCACCGACCGCGCGGTCGCCTGGGCGACCCGCTGTCGCCACCAGCTGGTCTCCTCCGCGTACACCGCGCTCGTCGTCGAGGGAACCACGAGCGAAGCGGAGTGGGAGGCCATCGAGAACGCCGTACGGCCGCTGACCCGCGCCGGCTGGTGGCTCGATCAGCGCGATGCCGACCCCGCGGACCTGCCCGAGCTGCTGGACGCCGCCTCCGCGAGCGACCGGCCGACCGAGAACCCCCACTTCTGAACGGACCCCCTGCGATGCCCACCCCGCCCGACGTCGTCATCACACGCCATCCGACCGGCAATGTCACCGCCGAAGGCGGAGACGAACTCGCCACCACACTCCTCAAGCGCGCGGGCTTCGTCATCGAGACGACGCCCCGGTCCTTCTGGTATCGCCTGCCCTGGGACATGGGCGAAGCCCACGAGAACCAGATGGCTAGCCACGCGGCCCGCATGCTCACCGCCGTCGGCTACCGCGTCGACCTCGGTCCCGATCTGCACGTGGGCCCCCTCACCACGCCCTCCGACCCCCAGGGCAAACACGTCCACGGCCACCAGATCCTGCGGCTGACCGACGAACTCAACGGCACCAAGGCGTACGAGACTGCCGCTGATCTCGCGGAGCACGTCCTGGACCCCCACGATGGTGTGCTCGTCCGCCTCAGTGAGTTCTTCGAGGCCGCCGCCGAGCAGGCCAAGGCATCCGAGACCGATGCCGGTTGGGATCTGTCGTACGACTTCGCGGAAGCCGCCGCGACGCTCACCGCCCTCGGCGAAGACCTGCACGACGCCACCGACCAGCTGCGCTCACTCAATCGGCCGGCGAAGCCGAGCTGGCAGGCACGGGTCGCCAACTACTACGCGACCACCCAGGCCACCCAGCGCACCGGAACACCCGCCGTCACGCCCGAGGCGTCCGCTGCCGCTCCACCGCCCGCGTCCAGGCCGAACCGAACGCGCTGACCAATCCCCTTCATCAGAGAGGCCGTTGCGTGTCCTTCCTGCACGACGAGTACGGAACCGACGCCGAGATCTACCGCAAGCCGTTCAGCAACGAGGTGATCGCCGACTGCGGTGACCCGCGCGCCCACGAGGTGCTTGTCGCGTGCGGCTTCGTGAAGCAGACCGTTCCGCCGCACTACGCCTGGCACCAGCTGCCCGAGGGACTGTCCGAGGAGGAACAGAATCGGCGCGCCACGCGCGCCGCGTGCCTCCTGCGCGCACGAGGCTTCGACGCGAACGTCGCCGAGGACCTGGTCTCCGAGGAAGCCGTCGCCGCCGTACGCGAAGAGGTCCGGCTACAGCGGATCAGCGGCGCGGCCACGTCGTCCTCGCCGACCGCCGGCCCGGTCGCGCCACCGGCACGCCCGGACGCCTCAGCCCCGGCCGCGCCTGCGGCTCCCTCCACCTCCGCCCACCGCAGCCGCTAGGCCGATTCGTTTGGATCATCGGGCGGACCAGAGGAAGATGGCCGCGATGTGCAGTCCTGCCAGGTAGATGGTCGCGGTCTTCTCGTAGCGGGTCGCGATGCCGCGCCACTGCTTCAAGCGGTTGATGCATCGTTCGACGGTGTTGCGTTGCTTGTATGCCTCGCGGTCGAAGGCCGGTGGTCTGCCGCCCCGGCTGCCTCGACGTAGTCGGTGACCCCGCTGGTCTGCCGGAACGGGGATCACTGCCCGGATTCCGCGCTTGCGCAAGTGCTCGCGGATGGCGCGTGAGGAGTACGCCTTGTCGGCCAGGACTACATCCGGTCTGGTGCGGGGCCGTCCGCGGCGGCGTGGAACGCGCAAGCGTGCCATCACCTGGGTGAAGGCGGGCGCGTCACCGGACTGTCCGGCGGTGAGAACGAAAGCGAGTGGCCGGCAGCGGGCGTCCGCCGCGAGGTGAATCTTCGTGGTCAGTCCGCCGCGGGACCGGCCGATGGCATGGTCGTGCGGCTCGCCGGCCGGGGCCCCTTTTTGCGGGCCCCGGCCGCGTGCTGGTGGGCACGCACGATCGTGGAGTCCACCGAAACAACCCAGTTCAGATCCTCATCGGCGTCCGCCTGGGCCACCAGAGCGGTGAACACCCGCTCCCAGGTGCCATTGACGGCCCACATGCGAAGCCGGTTGTAGACACCCTTCCAGTTCCCGTACTGCTCGGGCAGATGGACCCACTGCGATCCGGCCTGGAACTTCCAGGCGATCGCATCGATCACCTCTCGGTGGTCCCGCCACCGACCACCCCGCTTCGGCGACCGGTCGGGAAGCAACGGCTCGATCCGCGCCCACTGCGCGTCAGTCAACGGCACACCCAGACCAACGATCAGATGATCCGAACGAAACGGCCTAGGAGCCCCTGTGATCACCAGAAGAACCCGCCGACCCCAGCCCATCGCCCCTCTCGCACCACGTAACGGGACCGCGCCTTGTCTCCTGCACGCACCAGCACACCCTCGACCACCACCGGCACCGACTTCCTGCTGTACCTGATGCTGTCTGTCGCCGGTCTCGGCATGGGGGCCGGGTCGTTGGCCTGGTTGTTCGGCAACAGCGCCAACACCCTCACCAGGTCCGGCCCCTGGGCTCCGTACGAGCCGACCGACGCGCTGCTCCACCCCCATGAAGTCTGGCCGCACCTTCCGCAGCCGGTCCTCGTCGGAGCCTGCTACGTCCTGCCCGCACTCGTCCTCCTGGCCGCCACGCTGCTCGGCGCGAAGGTGTGGCTGCGGTTGCGCCGCAACCCCAAGGGGCTGGCCGACCAGCGTGACCTGGCCGACCTGATGCCCAAGAAGATCGCGGCCAAGGCGATCGATCTCCGTCCAAGCCTCAAGGGCACCAAGCCCAAGGACGTCGTCCCCGACGACCGCGGCGTCCTGCTCGGCACGCTCACGCCCGGCGCGCGCGAGGTCCGCTCCTCGTGGGAGGACGTGATCCTGGCGATCATGGCACCCCGGTCCGGAAAGACCTCCGGCCTGGCGATCCCGGCAATCCTGCGCGCGCCCGGACCGGTGCTGCTGACCTCCAACAAGGCGGCCCGCGACGCCTACACCGCCACGCTCGCGGCCCGCGCCGAAGCCGGCACGGTATGGACGCTTGATCCGCAGCAGATCGCCCACGCGCCACAGACGATGTGGTGGGACATCCTCGCCGACGCCCGCGATCTCGCCGGAGCCCGCCGTCTGGCCGGGCACTTCGTGACCGCCTCCGTGGACGAATCGAACGCGGGCGACTTCTGGTCCACCGCCGCCGCGAACACGCTCACCGCGCTGTTCCTCGCCGCCGCCCGCGACCGGCGCCCGATCACCGACGTCCTGGCCTGGCTCGCCTCACCGGCCGACCGCACCCCCATCGACCTGCTCCAGGACGCCGGACTCGACGCAGTCGCCGCCCAGCTCCAGGGCACCGTGGCCGGCGCCGTCGAGACCCGCGACGGCATCTTCGAGACCGCGCGACAGTACGCGAGCTGCCTGCTCGACCCGGCCATCGCCTCCTGGGTCACCCCGCCCAGCGGCCTCGGCAAGATCCGCGAGTTCAAGCCGGAAGCGTTCGCCACCAGCACGGACACCCTGTTCCTGCTGTCGAAGGACGGCGGCGGCTCTGCCTCGGCGATCATCGCCGCCGCTGCCGACGCGGTCATGCGCGCGGCCGTCATCCAGGCCGAGCGCGACGGCGGGCGGCTCGACGCCCCGCTGCTCGCGATCCTCGACGAGGCCGCCAACGTGTGCAAGATCGCCGACCTGCCGGACCTGTACTCGCACCTCGGCTCCCGCGGCGTCATCCCGATCACGATCCTGCAGTCCTACCGCCAGGGCGTCCGGGTCTGGGGCGAGGCAGGGATGGACGCCCTGTGGTCCGCCGCGACGATCAAACTCGTCGGCTCGGGCATCGACGACGCCGACTTCGCGGACAAACTCAGCCGCCTGGTGGGCGATCACGACGTCCGTACGGTCTCGGTCTCCACCAGCGAGTCGGGCAAGTCCACATCGGTCTCCATGCGCCAGGAGCGCGTGCTGCCGGCGGACGCGATCCGCGCCCTGCGCAAGGGTTCCGCCCTACTGCTGGCCACCGGCATCCGCCCCGCGCTCCTCGACCTCAAGCCCTGGTACCGGGAGCCGGACGCCGACCGGCTCGGCGCCGCGTCCGCCACGGCGACCGCGGCGATCACCGAGCGCGCGCTGGCCAAGAACCTGCGCCGAGACGACTTCGGTCCGGCCGCATGACCCCGGTGATGCCAGGTGCCCGGCTGGCGAGACGCAACGGTGCACGCCCCCAACCGTCGCGTCCCTGGGCCTTCGCCCCCATCCCCTTGAGGTACTCCCATGTCCCACCCCGCCCCGTCCTGGGCTTCGATCCGCCGGTCCGAGCGCCTCGCCGGCACACCCGTCGTACGGCGCGGCGCCGACTGGTGGCTCGTGTCCCCGGCCGGCTCCCTGCTCGCCTCGGACCCCGCGTTCACCAGTGAACTGGACCGCTTCGCCGCCGACCTAGCCGCGGCCGACCACGCGGTCGCGGAGATCCGAGCCCAGGGCAAGCCCCCGCGCAAGGCACGGCCGTGACCCCGCTCGTCCACGCCGAGCAGGCCGTGCTGGGCGCGATCTTCCTGGAGCCCGGCCAACTCGACAGGCTCTCGCCCTGGCTGCGCCCGGAACACTTCTCCCGTCCCGTGCACACGGCGATCTACGCCGCGATGCTCCAGCTCAAGACCGATGGTCACCCGGCGGCAGCCACAACCGCCGGCTTCCCCGTCCCGCTGGCCTGGGTGACAGACACGCTGCGGGAGGCGAGCACACGGACCCGCGGGCTCACCGCCTCGTATCTGCACTCCCTCGCGTCGGCGTGCCCGCGCCCCGACCACGCCCCGGTGTACGGGCGGATGGTCCTGGAGGGGGCCATCCACCGCAGCGTGGCCCAGCGCGCCGCCCGCCTCCACCAGGCCGCGCTCGCCGACGGCCGGGCTGGCACGGTGGAGGAGACGCTGCACCACGCCCAGGTCCTGACCGACGTACTCGCCGACCTGGCGCGCGGCTGGGGCACCGAGGCACGTCCCGTGCAGCCGCCCACCCCGTACGCACCCCTCGCCGAGCGCCGCAGCCGGTGGGCGAGCAGGTCCTCGCCGACGAGGAGTTCCTCCTCGGCTGCCTCGCCGCCCGCCCCGAGCAGCTGCTCGGCCTGGTGCGATGGCTCCGCCCCGGCGACTTCGCCGACCCGGGCCATCAGCAGCTCTACCGCGCGCTGGGGGCCCTGCACCATCGCGGCGAACCCATCGACCAGCTGACCGTGCTGTGGGAGACCCAGCGTCGCGGCACCCTCGCGGACGGGACGCTCGACACCGAGCGTGTGATGCGGATCTGCGATCCGCTCGTGGGCGGGGCCGCCGAGCACTTCGGCGAGCAGGTCGTCCACGCCTCCCTCGTCCGCACGGCCGCCCTCGCGGCCCGGCAGGTCGGCGCCCTGGCCAACCGCGACGCGCTCGCGCCCGGGCAGCTCATCGGCTACGCCCTGCACGCGCTCGGCCCGCTGGACGACGTGCGCCGCCGACTGCGCCTCGCGCGCGAAGCCGAACCCGAGCCGCGGCGGCAGGCAATCCGGCCCGGTGCGCCGCCTCCTGCCGCCCGTATCGACGCCGCCCGTGCGCGCAGCCGCTTCGCGGATGCGGCGGCCCCCGCGGCGCCGGTCGCGGCCTCCGGCGCCGCGCTTCCCTCCCGCCACAGCCTTCGGAGTCCGTCATGACCGACCACACCGGCCGCGCCGGCCTGGAGAAGGACGAACTGTACGCAGTGGCCCGGGAGTTCGAGGAGGCCCGCCACGAGATTGTCGGGTCGTACACGACGAACTCCCTGCCTGACCTCGTCACCGCGTCCCACCACCTCGCCGCGCTGACGGGGCTGGTGAAGGATCTGTCCGACGAGGTCCTCTTCCGCGTCACCGACAATGACCCGGGCCTCGACTTCGGTCCGGTCATCGCCGCGTACACCAGCGCGTCAGCTACGGCGGGACGCGCCGTGACCAACTACACCGAAGCCTTCGAGCAGCTCGGATTCCTGCGCAGGTACGCGGAAGCCCCAGCCTCGGCTGACCTCCGCGACGCCCGCCAGGCCGCGTTCGACGTCGCGCAGGACCGGCTGGACCTCACCGTGGACTCACTGCAGGAAGCCTTCGTCGCTCTGCGGCACGCTGCCGACCGGATCGACGGCACCCCGCCTCGTGTCCTCGCGGCACTGAGCCGCTCGGCACGCCCAGCGAACTCGATCTACCGCGTCCCGGCCGAGCTGCCCGCGACCGAGCCGATCCGTCTCGCCTACATGCCGGTGTCCCGCCATGCGCGCTGACCTTCAGGCAGCGGTGCCAGGGCCGTCGATCGGGAGCCTGTGTTCCGGGTACGGCGGCCTGGATCTCGGCGTCCAGGCCGTCCTCGGCGGGACAATCGCCTGGCATGCCGAGGTCGATCCAGGCCCAGCCCGGATCCTGTCCCGACACTGGCCGGCCGTGCCCAATCTCGGCGACATCACGGCCGTGAACTGGGCCGATGTCCCGGAGGTGTGCGTCCTGACGGCCGGGTTCCCCTGTCAAAGACGTCTCGGTCGCCGGCCGCCGCGCCGGACTGGCTGATGGCACCCGGTCCGGTCTGTGGTTGCACATCGTCCGTGCCATCGAAGCCCTCAACCCGTGCCTGGTGGTCATCGAGAATGTCCGAGGACTCCTCACCTCCCCCGCCGGTTCCCCTGGCGACGTGGAACCCTGCCCGTGGTGTCTGGGAGACACCGCAGGCCAGCCTGCTGTGCGCGCACTCGGTGCCGTACTCGGATCCCTGGCCGACCTCGGGTTCGATGCGCGCTGGTGCGTGCTTCGCGCCTCTGAAGTCGGAGCCCCGCACCGCCGCGAGCGGATCTTCCTCGCCGCCTGGCCCACCTGGCGGGCCGCCGTTGCTGAAGACGCCGACGAGCAACCTGGCGACGAACGGAGGGAGTCAGCACCCGACGAAGAGGAAACAGGGCGGCCACGGCCCCAATCTGGCGGACGAGGTCGAGTGGCTGCTGCCGACACCGAAGGCGTCGGACGGAGCCAAGGGATCGCCCAACCAGCGTCACGGGAACGGGGACCTGACACTGCCCTCGGCGGCTGCCCGACTGCTGCCGACCCCACGGGCAAGCGACACCGGCACTCCGGGACGCCGACCGGGCGCGAGCTTCCGGCCCCCGCTCTCAGCGGTAGTTCTCCCCATGTTCACGGCTCAGACGCCGACGGACGAAGGGCGTGGGGACCGTACGCCGCCGCCATCGCCCGATGGGAGAGGGCAACGCGCCCGGCGCCCCTGCCCACGGACGAGGCGGGGCGCCTCAGCCCGCTGTTCGTCGAGTGGATGCAAGGGCTTGAACGCGGCTGGGTGACGGCCACTCCGGGGCTGGGACGCCCAGCTCAACTATCCGCTCTGGGCAACGGAGTCGTGCCGCAGCAGGCCGCTCGCGCGCTGGAGATCCTCGCTCCTCCCGTCGTGGTCTGCGGCCATCACGGCTCGTGGTGACCGGCGGTTACTACACCGGATTCCCGGCCTGGCCAAACCCGGTTTTCTTCGGATCCTCGCCACCCCAACCACCCGATCTTGCGAAGGGGTAGCGATGGCCGAACCCGCTCAGGAGAGCGAGCCGATTCGCGTGGCGGACCACGATCTGGACGACCTGGTCGCCACGGTCGCGAGGCTGGTCGCGGAGAGCCGTAAGCAGGGCGAGGCGCTCGCCTTGCTCACCGACGACGCCCCGCCCTCGAACGATGAGGGCGACGGAGCCGAGCGCGGTGATGGCGAGGGCTCGGTCGCCGCGACGTCGGCGGCCGAGCCGGGCGACTCACAGGAGCGCCCGGCGTCCATCTTCATCCTGGCCCTCGACGGCAAGGCATACGTCGAGGAACTTGCGGCGCTGACGAGTTGGGTGCACGACCTGCTGCTGCCGGTCTACGGGCGGGAGATCACCACCGGCCGGCCGTGGTGCCACCAGTGGCAGGAGCACCCCGAGGCCGTGGCCCGCCTCCATGCCCTGTGGCTGGCCTGGCAACAGCTCACCGACACCGAGGCCGGCCTCACCGGCCCCTCGACATGGCACCGCGACCACCTCGACCCCACTCTTCTCCAACTCCGCGTTCCCGACGGTCCACTCGGGGCGTGCACCACCAGTCCGACCCGCCCCAACCACCGGCTCCTGGCTTCGCCCGAGCCCGCGGGAGCCTGACATGACCGCCACACACGAGCCCCAAGCTCCGGACTACCGGATCGACGGCTTCGAAGCAGCCACCGAGCGGATCGAGGAGGACTTCTTCTCGGTCACGCTCTCGGACGACATGTTCGTACCCCTCGCCGAGCACCACAGCGACGACGGACGCGACAGCTACCTGCTGTTCCACGACCGGGCGGCCATCTGGGATGTACCCGGCACAGCGGAGTACGTCGCGTTCCACCTCACCCGAGACGTGGAGCAGCGGACCTTCGACTTCGAGTACGAGCGGGCCCCCACCGTCCCGCTCGCCCAGAACTGGCTCATCCGCCGGGGCTGCCCGCCGGAGGCCACCGCTCCGAGCCGCAACCACGGGCCACGCCCCGCCGATGCGCTCACCTCGCGGCTGGAGGACCTGCTCCGGACCAATCCCGACGGCCGGTACGAGGTCATCGACCACCACACCGAGACCTCGGGCTCGTTCGACTTCGGCGCCGAGGTGCGCACCCTCGTCCACGACAGCCACCCGGACTCGGCGCACGCCCCTTACCGGCTCTTCCTCGAAGAGACAGCCAAGGACTTCCGCTCCTACACGGTGCGCGAAGGAGCCTTCGCCAACGCCGAGGCGGCGGACGACTGGGCCATGGACCGCAGCACTCCTCTCCCACTGGCGCCAGCCCCGGAGGCCACCGTCGTCCACAGGGCCCAGGCTGCCCGCACCCGCTCCCCGCTCGCCGGAACCGCCGGCATCGCCGTCCCCCCGGCGCCCGTCGCGGCTCCTCGCCCCGTGTCTCCTTCCGTACCGCGCTCTCACCGGGGTGCGCGGTGAGCCGGGCGCGGTACGCCTTCGCGGCGCACCCCGAAGCCCTGGCCGATCTGCGCTCCGTTCCTGAGAGCATCCGCGACCTGGCCCTGCTGGAGCTGCAGCACCTGGTCCACGGCAACGAACGCGGAGCGGCGCTGACCCGCGAGCTCGCGGGCTGCCACAAGATCTACGTCGATCCGGAGACCCGCTGGCGCATGGTCGTCCAGTACCGAGACGCCCCGGCGACCTCGCAGCACCGCCGGGAGATCTACCTCCTCGCGGTCGGCGAGCGGCAGGACCAGGCCGCGTACCGCACCGCGGCTCACCGGCTGGAGCGCGAACGCGAGGCATCCACCGGGACGTCGCCTATGCACGGTCGCCGCGCCCAGGCGGCCCGTTCCCGATCCCCGCACGGGAGCGCCGGTCCGGCACACGCAGGTTCGCCGGACCCCGCGCCTTCCGCGGCTCCGCCGCGAGCACGCCGCCGCTCATGACGCCCAGCCCCTCATCCGCCACCGCCCGGAGGCACTTCCCCATGCCGCCTCTCGACCTCGGCGATCTCGCCCCGGGTACCGAGGCCCTCGTCGCGCCAGTCCACCTCGCAGGTCCCGGGACGAGGAAGCCCGTCTTCAGCGTCCTCGACAACGCCGTCGGCTGGACGAAGACCGTCGCCTTCGGTACGGACGCGTACTACGCCAGCCCGTGTCAGCGAGTCCGTATCGCCAACCCCGTGGAGAGCGCCTATGGCGGTTGGACGATCACCTACTCCGAGGACCCGCTCGGCGTTCCGGACTGGATCACCACCTTCGACCGCAACACGCCCCGCGAGATCGTCGTCGCCTTCACCAAGACGCTCGTCGACAGCCTGCCCAACCACTTCCGGGACTACTTCAGCGATGGCAAGCACTACACCGGCCTCGGCCAGGAGGACGTGCTGCGCGAGAGCAACTGGGAGCCGGTTCATGGAAGTGGGCCGTATTGGATCGTCTCGCCCGACAGCCGCGCGGCCCTGCGCACGCGCAGCGGGTGGCTCGACGAGTACACCGAACTGCTGACCCCGGAGAAGTCCATGTGGCGACTGTCCGGCGGCGTCGATCCCGTTCACGTGCCGACCTGGAGGGCCTTCTTCAGCAGTAGTACCCCACAGCACCTGCGCACCGCTGCCGCCACCGCTCTCACCAGCCTGGACGCTGTGCCGCGTTTCGCCGGCGACATCCCCGAACGCCACCGCGACCTGGTGCATGTGCGTCTCGCCGAGCCGGTGGCCGCCGTGCCCCGGGCCCAGGCGGCCCTGGCCCGTCGGCCGTACGCCGTCCACGCACCCGCGCCCGGGGCGGAGGCCGCAACCTCACCCGCATCAGCTGCCGCGCACGGTCGTTCACGCCGTCAGCGCTGACGGCTCGCCGCTCACACCCGGAGATCCCGCATGCCCTCCCAACCGCTCGACGGCGACGTCCACGTAACCCCGCTGTACCTCGCCGGCTCCACCACCATCGGCGACCCGGCGATGCAACCACTCCTCGACCACGGCTTCATGGCGCAGAGCGACGAGCTGGCGAACGTCTACGTCTCCTCCCCCGACCAGCACGTCCGGCTCGGATTCCTACCGGAGGGCACGGACAACACCTTGTGGAAGGTCGCCGCCCACAGCGACCCGTTCGGGCCGCCCGACTGGCTGGCCACCTTCGACTCCAACACGCCGACGGAGTTGGTGACCGCCTTCACCTCCTCCCTCGCCACCAGTTACGCCAAGGATCCGGACGCCACCTTGACCGGTCTGCGGCGACCGGCCGAGGAAGGCTTTCGGCCCCTGGAAGAAGCCGGATGGAAGCGAGGGAGCTGGCAGCTCACCACCCTGTTCACCGCGCCCGACGAACTCGCCGGCCTCACCTACAGGGGCGGGGCCCTGGATCGACACGCCGAACTCCGCGGCGACCAGGACCGCTGGCTGCTCTGGGGTGGCCACGACGGCTACAGCTCACGCTGGTACGCCACGTTCACCTCCAACGTCCCCGTAGAACTGATCGCGGCGACCACCGCCCGCCTGGCCGACCCCGCCCCCGTGCTCCGCTACGAGACCGAGGTCCCCAAGCGAAACCGCGGCGCCGCCCGAATACGTCCGGTGCCGCTTCCGGTCCCGACGCCACTGGACGTCCGGCGTGCCGCCGCCGCTCGCGCTCGCTCTCACGGAGGTCGCCTCGTGGGCGGCGCGTCGGCGGCGTCCGCACTCACGGGACGCCCCAGTGCCGTCCTGCCGGCCCGCGCCACCCATCATCGGCGGGTCGCGGCAGCACGCTGATGAACGGTGAACCCTCAACCACTGCGGACACCGATGGCCTGGCAAGACCAGATGCCGCACCCAAGACGCCGGCCGAGCCGTGACGCCCGGCCGCACGAACGCGGTCGATCGCGCGAACCGCCGTTAGCTCGGGCCAGCGCCACCGCGCTCCCGCAGGAACTCGTTGCCGGCGGCGCGCACCGCCTGCGCAAGCTCCTCGACGCTCAGCTCGATGCGTCTGCCGTCCGCCATGCGGGATCGCCCGAGTGACGCCGCCACGACGTCGTCGACGGTCTCGCCGTACGTACGCAGTTCCCCGTCCAGCACAGCGCTCTCCTCCTGTCATCGGTCGCCCCGGACAGCTCCCGGGGCGACCGGTTCATTCCCCACGTGGACAGCAGCGGGCGCCCCAACTACCAGTTCGCCCACGGCAGACGCCCCACCCGGGCGAAGGAGTGGAGACCTGCGCTTCGACCATGTCAACGTACGACCGCTTCGAAAAACCACAGGTCAACGAAGGGTTTGTTGTTCGTGACGCTCACCGCGACCACCCCGTTCTATGTCCCCGCAGCCCTTCCTGACGCCGCGCCCGGCGACCGCGAGTGGCTGCTCGACTGCCACTGCGCAGGCCCGGTCGTCGAGCTCCTCAAAGCGCAGGGCTGGGAGGTCATCTCCGACCCCTACGCCAACGTCCACTCCACCAGCCCCGATCAGCGCGTGTACGTCGGCTTCCTCCCTGAGACCAGGGAGGCCGCGCACGGCGCGCTGTGGCACATCCAGGTCAAGGACACCGACGGCGAGGTGGCGTGGACCCAGACCTTCAGGTCGAACGTTCCGGCCCAGGCCGTGGCCGGATTCCTCGCTGCGCTCATCGCCTTCCCCAGCCGCCACTGCGCCTGCGTCTGACCTACGCCGGCCCCTCGGCCTCACCAACTCAGGAGTCTCTCTTGTCTCACGAGATCACCGTTCGTCAGTTGATCCACCAGCTCCAGGCAGTCGACCCGGATCTCCCCGCGTACTTCGCCATCAACCCGGACTGGCCGCAGGCCCACCGTATCGGTCGCGTCGTTGAGATCAGCGGCTCGAACGGCGCCGCCTATCTCGCCGAGAACGGCCAGGAAGGCGTCCTGCCGCCTGAGGTCCGCGCTCAGCTCGACTGGGCCGACGTGTGAACCGCCGGTCACACCCGCAGCTCGCGGCGGGCACGAGAGTCTCTCCTCGCCCGCCCTTGCTCCTCAGTGATCTGGCCCAACGTCCCATGCCGCCAGGCGTACGTGGTGCTCTCATCCGCTCCGTACCACGGTGCGCCACCGAGCCGATCCCCACGACCTGGGTGTCCGGCCAAGACCGCACCCTTCTTCACCCGGGCTCCGCTCTGATGCACTGGACACCCGCCCCTGCTGGCGGGATGGACGTCACCGCGCGCCTCGGCCTGGCCTCGTCGGACGTCATCCTTGCCACCTGGCCGAGCCTTCACGGGGACTGGGGCGCTGTCGTCCACCCCACGCTGCGGGAGGCCATCGGTCTGCACTCCGCGCTGGCCGTGGCCATCGACGCTCTGCACCTCGCCAACCACCTTGCTGAAGGCTGAGTCCACGACGCACACCGAACACCGTGGGGGTAGTTCACGTAACTGCCCAGGTCAGGTTCACAGAACCCCTGGTCCGGAGAATCCGGACCAGGGTTCTTCGTTGTGCGTGGGCAGGGGCGTCAGCGGGCGCTGCATGACTGCCTGATCTCCAGCGGCGCCACCCTCGCCGCCAGGACCAGACCCGAACGCAGCGTCATCACCGCCCCGCACCCGAGCGCCCCAACGGACGACCCCGCCGCAGCCCCGCGCGGCGCCCGAGAGGCGGCTTCTAACGTGCTACCCCCTGATGCCTGGCAGGCGCAGGGAGCGGGACACCGCCAGATCAACAACTTCCTGGAGCAGTTCCAGCGCTACCGCGTCGGGAAGCAGCTGCGGCATATGGTCAACGAGGCTGCCAGGTATCGATGGCTGAGCGTAGATGGCTCACCTCCTGCTGCGCTTCTCCCGACGCTTCGGCAAGACGTCTTCCGGCAGACCCAGGTAGGCGGTGGCCTCGTCGAGCATCTTCGTGAGGGGCTGCCCGGACAGAATGCTGTCCATGACCCGCCCTGCCTGGATCAAGGCGCCCGCGGTCCAGATGATCTCGTTGTGGTCGCGCTGCCGCGGCTTGTCACGCGGAGTGCTGCCGCCCTTATCGCCGCGATCCACGTACAGCGTGGCGGTGTCGCGGGTGGTGTGTGAGAAGGCACTCAGGTACCGATATGCCGCGTAGAGCCTGGGCACCCCATAGGCGTCCACGAGGTTGGCGGTGGTTCCAATTTCCCCCTTCAGCGTGAGGAATGCTGGGTCAGCTGTGGCCTTGCGATCGTTGATCGCCTCGCGCACCTCTGACTCGTCAGGGAAGTCAAGCTTCCAGTTCCTCTTACCGGCCTCATCGATAAACGTGAGCAATTGGTCGTCGCTGTACGCGTCCAGTGCCGCCACTGCGTTCTGGCCACCCTCGACGAGCCACTGAAGTGCCAAGGCGTGGCTAAGCAGGTTCCGCACGACCGGTGCGACCACAGGACCGAGCCCCTTGACCTCCTCATCCAGGAGAATCTGCGCTGAGTCCGTGATCAGGTTCCACCAGCTCCACGCAGACGGAGCCACAGCCCTGTGTGCGACGTCGAACTCCACACCGCCGTCCCTGGCCAGGAGCCCGTCGCGGGTGGAGATCAGCTTGCGGATGACCTCGCGAGCCCGCTGGACAGTCGAATCCCCTTGAGCGAATTCCGGCACAGCGGGCACAGTATCCAAGTGCGCAGTCGCGCTAGGGCCAACACGCGAAGGCACCCGGATACCGCCCGCGCAGCAGTGGCACGCAACGGTGGAGGTCAACCTGGGGCGGACCCCATGGATGTGCAGCGGCTCTCAGGGGCAGCGTCCATGAGAGGCGATTAGACCGTAACGCTCCCCGTCGGGCCAGGAGGCGTCGATGCCCCTGCCACGGGCCTCTACTCCGGCCTGGGCTCCGACAGATACGTGCCGGCAAGCGTGCCGTCGTACCCAACGGCCTGGGCGGCGGCCTCCAGGCTCGGGTAGTCCTGGCCGCCGACGTCGATCATCGCGTCGTAGTCCGCGCGCGTCAGCTCGGGTTCGACCCACTGGTGGGCGCATCGGCAGCGGATGCTGATCTCGCTGCGGTCGCAGATGACCATCCAGTCGCGCCGCGCTCCGCACTTCGGACACATCACCGGGATGCCGCCAATGCAGATCTCCTCCGGGTGGGTGGTGGCGCGGAGGCGGATGATGCCGTCGCCGAGCCGCGTCTCCTGCTGCAGCCTCAGCAAGGGGTCGTCGGCTGCCGTCTCCGGCAACACGGCTCTCCGGGTCCGGAGGTCTTCGCTGAGCATTGGCATCGTCTCCTCGTCCTCTTGTTGACCAGCCCTAACAGCGTTGGCCGTGGGTGTCCAGCGCTTTGAGGTGCTGGTCAGCGCCGTGGGCCCGGCCTGCGGGTGCTGTTCGTGTCGTGGTGAGCCGTGGGCTCGGCTGCCTGCGGCTTCGGTGATCGGGGCTGCGGCGGGGGCGTCCGCGGGTGCGCGCGTGTGCCGGGCAGGTCCGCGGTGGCGGGCAGTTTCCCCATGCGGCGCAGGCGCCAGACGAGTACGTCGGTGACGTTGTCGGCGGTCTCCAACTCGCGCCCTTCGATCGCCTGCTGGAGCAGTGCGTCGGGGTCGTGTCCCACTCGTTCGGCTTGGGCGAGGGTGGCGGCGAGCGCCTCCCAGCCAGGCTCGCGCAGGACGTGGTCTGCCTGTCCGGGCAGTGCGGCTTCCACGGTGTGGGCGTAGCGGTCGCGTACGGGAGCGGGGAGTCGGCGTCCCTGTTCATGCATCGCCTTCATGGGCGTGGCGGACGCGGTCTGGTAGGCGGCGCGCAGGTGCTGCGCGGCTTGTCGGGCGGCGGCGGCCTGCTGGGCGTGGCCGCGGGCGGAGTGCCAGCGGATGGCGGCGATCGTGACGAGGACCATCGTGGACAGGAGCATCGCGGTGGTGCCGCCGTCCTCGCCTTTGCCGAGGGCGTTGCCGGCTCGGACGATGCCTCGTGCGGCGGAGCGGAGGGCGCGGTGGTCGGCGTGCTCGGCGCGGGTGTGGGAGCGGGTGGCGCGTTCGAAGGCGCGGGCGGCCTCGGCGAGTTCCTTGCGGGTGGAGGCCGGAGAGGTCTGGGCGACGGCGTCGAGGAGTTCGCCGACGCCGATGAGCTGAGCGGCGCCTGCCGCGTCGTCGTCCCCGGCGAGTACGGTGACGGCCTGCTCGGCGACGTGAGTGGCGTCTCGGCGAGCACCGGCTGGGCGAGCGGCCCGTGGGGCGGGGCCCGTGGTTGTCGTCGGCTCGTCCTCGGGCGGTCCGTCCGCGAGGCGTTGGCGGATCCTGGGGAGGGAGAGGTCGGGTGCGAGTCGGGAGCCGGGGAACCAGATGGGCTCGCCGTCACGGTTGCGGTCGCCGGGCAGGGCGACCTTGTAGCCGAGGATGTCGCCGGAGGGAGCTACACGCTTTTCGAGGCGAAGGCCGGCTTCGGTGAGACGGCGGAAGAACTCGTCCTCGTCTGCGGCGCCGGCCAGCGCCTGGCGGACGTGCTCACGCAGCGTTTCACGGGGCGGTTCGGTACGGCCGGTGCGCTCCGCCTTGGCGCGTTCGGCGCTGGTGGGGCGTTGGGCGGCGGTGCGGTCGCCTTCGTTGAGGATCTGCAGGCCCCACTCCTTTTCGATCTTGCGGCATTCGGCCTGGGCACGGATGCCGTCCTGGTGACGGCTGGGGCTTCGTCCGTCTTCGCGTTTGAGCGTGGCGACGATGTGGATGTGGTCCTCGGCGTGGCGTACGGCGATCCAGCGGCACGCCTTGTCGTCGCCTTCCTCGGCGATGCCGGTGGCGTGGACGATGCGGCGGGCGACCTCGGCCCACTCAGCGTCGGTGAGGTGCCGGTCGCCAGGGGCGGTGCGGACGGGGCAGTGCCAGACGTGCTGGGCGGGGCGGCGGTCCTTGGGGAGGGCGAGGACGGGGAGGTCGAGCCGGTCGGTGAGCTGCTTGAGGGTGGCGGCCGGGTCACGTCCGGGGTCGGGTGCGAGTTCCGGCATCCAGGCGGCGACGAGGTGCGGGTCGGTGTGTTCGTCCCGGCGGCCGGGTCCGTAGAGGTAGGCGAGGAGTCCGTACGTGCGGCTGCCGGTGGAGATGTCCGGGACCACGGTGTCAGCGCCTCGCCATCTCGATGGCGGCGGCCTCGACCCGTGCGGCGGCGCGCAGGACGCGGGCGACCGCGTCGTCGGCGTACTCCGGCCGGCCGCCGGAGTTGAGGACGCGGGCCACCTGGTTGAGGTTGTTGCCGGCGCGGCCGAGCTGGGCGCTGGCGGACATTAGCTCCTCGACCCGTCCGCGCTGGTCCAACAGCCATGCCCTGGAGTCGCCTTGGGCCTGGGCGACCGCGACCGCGGCGTCGGCGAGGAACCCGGCGGTCTTCAGACCGACGGCTTCGGCGGCACGCTTGACGATGTCGAGTTCGTCGCGGGTCAGGCGGACGCTGCGGACTTGGTCGCGGTGCACGCTCTGGCGCAGGCGGGGGTGCGTACGCGGCGCGGAAGGCGCGGCTTCTTCTCCCTCCGGCTGCGATCCGCCCTCGGTCGCGGCCCCACGGCCTGGCTCCCCCTGGTGCCGGGCCTCCCCCGCCCCCTGGGGGGTGGGGGCAAGCCCTTCCGAAACTCCTCCGCGGCCTGTGGCTGCGGAGGAGTTTCGGAAGGTACAGCTTGCTCGGCCTCGTGCCGGGCAGTGACCTTCCTCCAGGTGAGCGGGGGCGGAGGTCGGATCGGTGGGCGTCATCGGGGCATTCCGGAGGGGTCGCGGCGTACGTCGCGCAGAACCTCGGCGACGAAGTCGAGCGCGAGGACGGGGTGGTGGAGGGTGCGGGGTGTGCTCGTGGGTGTGCGCTGGACGGTCCAGGCTCCGTCGGGGCCGGGTTCGGCGTGGTGGAGGTGTCCGTACCGGCTGAGCACGGTGATCCAGGCGTCGGCTTCGGCTCGGGTGGCCGAGGTGGTGCGCATGGTGGCGGCTCCAGTGCATGTGTGGGGCGGGAGGGAGTCGTGTGCTCGGCGGGTGCGCCGGTCCGGTGGACGGGCCGGCGCACCCGCCGAGCGGGCTGTCCGGTCAGGCGGTCCGGGTGTCCGCAGCCTGTTCCGCTTCCTTGCGGAGGTGCTGCATCAGGACGGTCAGCCGGTCGTTCCCGAGGCCGTGTCCGTGACCGCGGATGGCGTCCGCGACGACCTTCCGGGTCAGGTCGCCGGCCTCGGTGACCGCCTGGCGGGCGATCGCGAGAAGCTGCTCGTCGGTGACCGGGGCCGACTTGCGGTCACCGGTGTCCGAGCGGTTGGCAGGGCCGGTCTCCTGGGCGGCGTCCGGTGTAGTGACCGGAGGCTTGGCCAGGTGCAGGCGGGGGACCTGGCGGGGTCTGGGGACGGGGTGTCCGCTCTGGTCAGCGTCGCGGCCGTCGTGCTCGGGCTCCGGCTCGACCGGCTTCCCCCGCTGTCCGGACAGGGTGTCCGGGGCATGGGCCTCCAGGGTGTCCGGCCCTGTGGTGACCGCCGCGCGGCCGGTGTCCGGGCCGGGCAACTCGGCGGGGTGTCCGGAGGCGACCGGGACTGGCCCTCGTCCGCGCCGGACCGGATAGGTGTCCGGGCGGTCATCGGTGACCCGATCCGTCCGGACACCGGGCGTCTCCGGGTGTCCGGACAGCTCGGCCTCAGCGGCCCGCCGGGCGATGAGGATGTACAGGTGGACGGCTCCGGCCAGGGCGAGCGGCGCCAGGGTGGACAGGACGCCGACGGTGACGTCGCCGAGCCGGAGCCCTGCGCTGCCGGGCCGCAGCTGGTTGAGGCGTACGGCGTGCAGGGCGTTGGCCCAGATGCTGGCGGCGGTCGCGGTACCGAACAGCGTCCAGACGTAGCAGCGGGCGGCGAGTGGGGCGGTGCGCAGGACCAGGAGGGCTCGCACTCCGTAGGCGATGAATCCGTCGATGACCAGAGGGAAGAGGAAGGTCAAGAATCCGCGGACATGGATCGCGGTGGCCATCTGCTGCAGGGCGTCGTACGAGAGCGCGCACCCCGCGCCGCCGAGGGCGACGACGGCGGCCCGGTCCCAGCCGTTGATCCGCGCCGGTACCGGCGCGATGTGGCTCACGCCGCCGTTCCGAGGTCGTCGCGGGCCGGGAGTTTGGCGGCGGGATTCTTCAGGACCTGGGGGGCGTTGTCGGGCGTCTTCGCTGCCTCGTTCGCCTTCTTCTGCTGGTCGACGGCGCGGTTGCGGATCTCGCGGCGGGTGCGGCGGTAGAGCTTCCCGGCGTGCGCCTCGGTGACCTTGAGCATCCGGGCTAGCTGCTCGGCGGGGATGTCGGCCTGGTAGGCGGCGCGGACGACTGCCTTGCGCTCGGCTTTGGTGAGGTGGATGTCGCGGCCAGCCAGGGCTTCGTTGACGCGGGAGTAGCTGAGGCGGCCCCCCAACTTGCTGTGCAGGGCCTCTCGCTCCTCTTCGGTCATGCCGCCCCGGATGCCGTCGCGGTCGCCGTTCTCAAGGGCGGCGTCGAGGCAGGTGCTGCGGACCGGGCACTGCGCGCACAGGGCCTTGGCGGCGGCGATGCGGTCGACCTCGTCGGGCTCGGGGAAGAAGAGCTCGGGGTCGACCTGGTGGTGCGGGGTCGAGCGGCAGGCGGCCCGGTCGCGCCAGGTGTGGTCGCCGAGAGCTCGGGGCTGCGGGGTGTCGGTGCGGTGCATGGGGATGTCTCCGTATCCCCCCGGGTCGCGTTTGGGCAGGGGCGGCCTGGGGGTTGGTGCAGGTGAGGAAGGCGGGCCGGTGCCGGCCGTCGCGGGGAAGGGTCAGGCGGCGCTGGCGGCGGCGATACGGCGTCGCTCGGCCGCGAGGGCTCGTCTGCGGTCGGGGCCGTCGAGGATGACCCGGTCGGTCATCTCGGTGAGCCGGGACGCGACGCGGTCACCGATGTGGGCCCGCAGGTCGGCCATGCCGAGGTTGGTGGTGATCAGGGTCGGGAGCATCGCGTTGTACCGGCGGTTGATCAGCCGCATCGTGATCTCCTCGGTCCACTCACTGGTCTTCGCGGCACCGAGGTCGTCGATGATCAGCAGCGGGCAGCGGGCCAGGTCCATCAGCTCCCGCTCGCCGTCGTGGCCGGGGCGGGGCCGCAGCTCCGCGTACAGGTCGGCGGCGGTGATCGCCTTCCAGCGCAGCCGGACCCCGGCGATCAGGAGCGAGCGGACCGCCCCGTACGCCTGGTACGTCTTGCCCGTTCCCGTCGTGCCGACGATCAGCAGCGAGCGGCCCTCGGCGAGCCCCGGTGCGCCTTCGGGCCCCGGACGTCCGCCCTCGGCGACTTCGCGGACCCAGGCGGCGACGGCCGGGTGGTCGGCGACGGCGGCTCGGTATCGGGCCGGGATGCGGGCCTGGGCCGCCTGGAGCGCGGGGAGGGGTTCCGCCAGGTCGGTGAGCTTGGCGTTCGGGTCGAGGCCACGCGAGGTCAGGATGTGGGCCAGGCGGCGGGCGATGCCGCCGACGGGCTGGGCGTCGTAGTCGCGCATCACAGCTCCTCGGCGTAGGCGGCGGCAGGGTCGGCGGGATTGGCCCAGGCCCGGTGACCGGGCACGCTAGGCCGGGATTCCGGCCGGACCAAACCGGCGCGGGTGGCGTTCATGGCCTCGTGGACGAGGCTCGGCAGGGTGCTGGGGTGTAGGCCCTTGGCGCGGTGGAGGGCCAGCCCGGCTCGGATGTGGCCGGGTTCGATGCCCTCCGCGAGGAGCTTGGTCGTCTCGCGGCCGAGGTGACCGAGGACGCCGCTGGGCGGGCGATGTGCGCAGGCTGCGGCGTACTCGGCGATGAGCTGCTGAGCCGAGGTGGTCTCCGATGCGCGGGCGCTCGCGCCCCCCGAAGGGGAAGATCCTTGATCCAGGTTCCTAGGTCCAAGATCCAGGGCGTGATGGCTCACCGCGGGTTCAGCACTCCCTCCGTGAGTGTTCAGTGAGGACTCACTGAATGCCTCGCGACCTGCGGTTTCGTGCGTTCCGGAGGATTCGGCGGGGATTCGTGCGTCCTCAGTGAGTCCTCCGTGAGCCTTCACTGAGGACTCCGGGACGTCTCCGTGAGCCTGCGACACTTCCGCCGTCGGCTTCCCGGCATCGTGCTTCGGGCACTCGGGGAGCCGGCTGCGGCTCGCGCGGTTGATCTTCTGGTGGCGGTACCAGGTGACGATGTGCAGGTACCGCTTGCCTCCGTCGTCCTCGTAGCGGCAGATCAGGTCGGCGGCGGCGAGCTGGAGCAGGTCGTCCTCCACATCGACTGGCGTGCGCCCGCCGCGAACGGCCCAGAGCTCTCCGCAGAGCGCGGCGGGCTGGTCACGGAGGCGTCCGTGGTCGTCGGCGCGGCTGATCAGGCCGAAGAAGGTCCGTTCGGCGTAGACGCTCACCTGCGCCAGGGACTCGGAGGTGAAGGCTTCGGGCTTGAAGGTTCGGATCCTCGCCACGGTCAGCGCCTCCCGTCCGCGACCGCGTACGCCTCGGCGGCGGGGCGCAGGACACCGGTGGCGAGGTCGAGGTCGTATGCCTCGTTCCAGTTCGCCTCGGGGTGGGTGCGCATCACCCAGCGTGCGGCAGTCAGGCCCTGGGCCCGGTTGAGGGCAACAAGGCTTCCCTGCGCGTCGTAGGCGCGAGCGTACGAACTGGGCCAGGTCCGTCCGGGTTCGCTCTGCGAGACGCGGATGGTGCGAGCGCCGGGCACCATGTCCGCGAGGAGGGTGGCCAGGCGACGCTGGCGGGTACTGGGGACTTGGGCGTGCGGGACGGTGTGCGCCCTTCCGCTCCGGGACTCGGGCATGCGAGAATTCCTCACTCGTAGGTGGAGTGGGACGGCCGTTCTCGTCGAAAAGGTCAGCCGACCCGCTCCGGTTATGGATCCGCCCCCTTCGGGTGGCGGGCTCGGCGTCCGGAAGCGGCTAACTTCTGGGCGCCGGTTTCATTTCCCCTGAGGGAAGCGCGTCCGTGGCGCTGGGTAACTCCTACGTCTCTCCCTTGTGTTGAGCCTGGCGGCGTTGCCGCCGGGGGACCAGCAACATATGCCTGCCCCTATCAACACTCCAGCGGATAGCTGGCGTTGATTCAGTTCGACGCCAACTCGACACCGTTCGTCGGAGTCGCGCAGCCCACAGCTCCCGCCGCGCCCCATTCGCCGCCCAGGCGAAGCCAGAGGCCCCCGAGCGCCCACCCTTGCCGCCACTCAGTCGGCACAAGCATGAAGGCGCCGCAGGGTGTACGTTGGACCCGTTGGTTTGCCAAACTGAACCTACATCGGTTTAAGCATCAGATCAACACATCGAACTTTCATCGATTTCGACAACCAGCATGGGAGTGAGCCGCGAGATGCCCGCCCGCCACTTCGACCGCGACCGGGTCCGGACGCTGCGGCGGTCCCGCGACATCACCCAGAGTGAGGTTGCTGAAGCGGTTGGTGTCGGCGGTTCCACAGTGGCCAGCTGGGAGCTGGGGACCTCGACCCCCGACGGGGAGAAACTGCCGGCGCTGGCGAAGTTCTTCGGCCTGCCATTGGATGAGCTGTTCCCCCGTGGCATCAACGAGCTGCCAGACCTCACCGACCTACGCTGCGACGCCGGTTACAGCCAGTACCAGACCAAGGACCTAACCGGGACGAAGAGCTCCGGCCCCGTTGCGAACGCCGAGCGCGGCAGGAGACGCCTCAGCGAGAAGTTCCACCGCCCCCTCGCCGATGCGTACGGGGTGACGGTGGAGGAGCTGCTGGCGGCACAGGAGCGGTCCTTCGGTAACGAGGTCCCCGCCCCCGCCGGTGCGACGCGCACGCCTCGCTCCGTGGCCGAGAAGATCACCTATCTCCTGGAGCACTCGTACCCAGGGGCGCAGGTCGCACCATCGGACGCCGAGATCGCGAAGGCGGTCAACGAGCACGCCGGTGGACAGGTCATCTCCGAGAACGGCGTACGCGCGCTCAGAACCGGCGCCGAGGCGGACCTCCCACCGATCGTCGCCGAGGGCCTGGCCGAGCTGTTCGCCGTCTCCCCCCTCTACTTCCAGCCCGACGACACCGTGGCCAGGCAGGTCGTCGAAGGGCTGCGTTTGCTCGCGGCTGCCCGCAAGGGCACCATCGGGCGAGTCGAAGCCCGGGGGCTGGGTCCTGAGGGGCTGTCGGACGACGTGCTGGCTTTCGTCAACCAGGTGGTCGAGGAGCTTGCGAGCAGAGAAAAGCCCGGGACCGCCAACGGCCCCGGGCACTGACTCCGCGCTTCTGTTACGCACTCACGGCAGGCTCGTAGCGCTTTCCTGCCGCGATCACGGCCTTGACCGCCTTCAGAACGCCCAGGTCGGCGAGCGGGTCGCCCTCCACCACGAGGAGGTCGGCGCTGTATCCGGTGGTGAGCTGACCGGTCACGTCGCCCAGACCCAGGGCGCGGGCCGCCTCCGACGTGGCCATGGCGAGGATGCGGCTGGCGGGCAGGCCGAGGTGCTCGTAGAAGGCGAGGCTCGAGGGCAGACCGTCGAAGCCGGACCGCTGCACGCCGGCGTCCGTGCCTGCGATCAGACGGACGCCCGCCTCGGCCATGCGGCGAACGGCGTCGAACATCGCCTCGGCACGCTCGGCACCGAAGATCTGAGGAAGCATCCTCCAGTGCGGGCTGACCGCGGGGCAGACGTGGATGCCCTTCTCGATGATCTGGGCGAGCACATCCTCGCGAACCTCGAACCCCGTGGGCGTCATCCACGTGCAGTGCTCGATGGTGTCCACTCCGGCTTCGACCGCCGCGACGATGCCGTCGGTGCCATGGGCGTGCGCGGCAACCGGCAGTCCCGCCTGGTGCGCTTCGTCGACGAGGGCCGCGAGCTCGTCCGGGGAGAACTGCGACTCCCAGCTCTTGGCACCGCCCTTCGTGAGCCCGCCACCGGTCTCCATAACCTTGACGACCTTGGCGCCGGCGACGATGTTGCGCTTCACCAGACTGCGGATCTCGTCCACGCCGGACACCTCGCCTCCCAGGAACCAGCAGTGTCCTCCGGGCGGAGTGACGGGCGTCCCCGCCGAGACGATGCGCGGGCCGACAGCCGTCCCGGCGGCTACCTGCTCGCTCAGACGCAGCGCGAGGCCGTTCCGGTCGCCCAAGTCGCGGGCGGTGGTGACTCCGATGGCCAGCAGCTGTTCCGCATGGGCCTTCATGTCGACGAACAGCGCCTCGTCGTCCTGGCTCTGGAGTGTGGCGACGGGATCCTGACCGGCGTCGAAGCACAGGTGCACATGGGCGTCGATCAGTCCCGGCAGCACGGTCGCGCCAGGGAAGGACAGGCGTGGCTCGTCGGGCTGTGCCTGACGCTGCACTTCCTCGCGCGGGCCCACGCAGGTGATGGTTCCCTCACGGACGAGGACGGCGCCGTCGGCGATGGCGCGGGCCTCGGGGCCGGCCAGGACGCGGTCTGCGGTGATCAGCATGTTCGGGTCTCTTTCGGTCGTAGGTGGGGGTCAGCTGCGGAGGCGCAGGGCGTCGGACATGGCGAGGAGTTCTTGCAAGTCGGCCTCGCGGCTTCGTTGCCTTGGGAATGCCAGCGGCCTTGGCGGGGTGGGCTCGGCCGACGCGCGCTGGTGGGCGTGGACGGCATCGCGGAGCCGTTGCGCGAGATGCTCGGGACTGTCGTCGAAGCCGATGGTCGACAGGTGCGGACTGATCTGCACCAGCCCGTCCCGGCATTCGACGAGGCGTCGGTGGTAACGGCGGTGGACCCCGCGAGCTCGCCACCGGGCACGCCAGGACAGCGAGCCGGTCGGGAGCACCAGGTGCGGGAAGGTTTCGACCATCAGCGTCCACAGTGGTTCGAGCTGGCGATGCGCACGGCGGTGCTGGAGCCACAGGCGGTAGCTCGAGATCCGTGTACGCACGCCGGGGTACGTGATGCCGAAGACGAAGAGCAGGATCGACACGACCAGCAGGAGCGCCACCGCCGACATCAGCGGCCCGGGCACGGAGCCGCCGCCCCACCGAATCGCGACAATGACGGCGCGGACAGCGCAGGCAACCGCCATGGCGGACATGCCTGCTCCGGCGACCCAGAGCCCGGTGGAGTGGGGCTTGGCAGACATACGGGCGTAGCGGCGGGTCCAGCGTGCGGCCGTCGCCAGCGCGTACATCAGGTAGACGCCGGCGACCAGGTAGAACACGGCGGCCTGCGGAATGGTCATGTCGGTGGTGGCGAAGCTCCCCACGAAGACCTCGTGGGGAACGGTCACGGCCGCACCAATGATGACCGCGGCCACCAGGACGACGAGGCCACCTTCGCGGCGGGCCCGACGCCTACCGACCCGCTCGTCCGCGGCGCTGTACAGGTAGAAGCACATCAGGAAGTACACGGTGGCAAGCAACAGCACGTTCTGCGCCAACTTCGCCGCACCGTGTCCGGCGACCGTGTCGAAGCCCGAGGCCCCGCCTGGCATGGCCAGCGGGTACGAGAGCGCGGCGCACACGAGGCACAGGGTGACCGACCGCAGGGGCTTGTCCCGAGGCGCCTTCGTCAGCTGATACAGCTTCCACACGACTGCGGCGACCAGGCCGAGGAGGAAGACGAGAGTCATCTACAGCCACCCCTGCCGATCGCCCAGGGCCGCCTGCACCCGCCGTGCGGCGATGTCGTCGCTGCTCTCCGTCGGTGTCACGTGGTCGAGCACCGAGGCCCACTCCCCGACGATCGTCGCGACCAGCTCGGCCTCCCACTCTTGTTCGGTGTCGTAGGTGCACCGCTGGAGCGCCCGCTGGATCGCCTCCGTCCTGAGACTTGGCAGCAGGGCCTGCCACTGGTCGGCCGCGACGGCGGGACCACGGTGGTCGGCCAGCATGTGCCCGACCTCGTGCAGCACGATGTGGTCCTGGTGAAGCGTGGTCGTCTCACGCTGGAAGATGATCAGGTCAGCGGTGGAGGTCTCGAACCAGAGCCCCAGCGGTCCGGGCGTCGGCAGCGGATACGGCCGCAGCTCGATGTGCCGGCCGCGGCTTCGCGCGAGCGCCTGGCACAGATCGGGCACGCTCAGGGGCGGCCGAACGTCGAGCGACCGCAGGAGCCGGCGGATCCTCTTTTCGAGTTCGCGGCCTCCGACACGACCGTTTCCGCCGTATCGCTGCCGAAGGCCAGGGCGGACCGGCCCCCTGCGGTTGCCGGATCTCGCGGATGCGCTCTGCGCTGAACCAGGTTGGGCTGTACGCCACCACATGGCCGGTTACCCCTCACTCATGCCGTGTTTGCACAAGCCATCCTGCACAGGCACTTCCGCCACTCCGAGTGGCGCTAGTGGCAGCTGCGGGCCCTCCGACCCATGCAGAGCATCGCGACCGTCACACCCTGCACGCACCACAATTGCAGAGATAATTGGACGCAACGCCATGTTTCATGCCCGCATTGGGGAGTGGAGGAGTGGTACATGGGTGACCGAGTCCACACTTCAGGAAGTCCCCTTTCGGATAATCTCGGCCGACTCCTGAGGTACTGGCGGGAACGCCTTGATCACCGGCGTATCCCAGGGGTGGATGCTTCGCGGAGACGGCTGAAACCGGGACTAACCCAGGCGGAAGTTGCCCACCTCACGGGGGTCGCGGAGTCCTGGTACCGGCAGCTGGAGGGCGACAGACCACGCCCCGTCTCGGAGGATTTCCTCCAACGACTGGCCATGACGTTGCGGCTCGACGAGGCCGAACGGGTGATCCTTTTCCAGCTGACCCTCGGCCGGACTCCTCCGCCGACCGAGCCAATCCCCGATCCATGCGCAGATGCGAACATGCAGGCTGTCCTGGACGCTCTCCTGCCTCACCCCGCGTACCTCTCGAACCTGTGGTGGGACATCCTCGCCCACAACCAGCCACAGGAGGACTGGTTCCCCTGGCTCCCGTACGAACGGAACCTGATGCGCTTCGCCTTCCTCTTTCCGGAGGCGCGCGAGCAGCTCGTCAACTGGCGGACCGACTGGGCTGACCCATTCCTCGCCCAGATCCGCTACGCCATCGCCACGCATCCGAACTGCAAGGAACTGGTCCGCCTGCGCGACGACATCCTGGCGGGAAACGAGGAGGCCCGGGAGCTGTGGGCCGCGAACCAGGCCAGGGCACACCCCGACGGCGACGTCCGCCGCTTCCGGCTCCCTTACCACCAGGGCGAAGAGGTCCGCGTGCAGATCATTGCCTTCGCCCCGCTCCGCAACCCGGACCTCCGGGCGGTGGTCTTGCTGCGAGTCTGACGTCGCCTGGGCCCAAGCCCGTGTCGCAGAAACTCCGCCGCCAATCGTCTGGCCAACGGGAATCACGGCCCCTGTGGCGCGGCTATCATGGCGTTGCCCGGGACGCTCGTCGTTTCCGGGCCTCGGCCGCTTGGGACTCGCTTGGCCGCCTGTCCCGAGCGGCCGACGTATATGCGGTGCCGCATCGCATCAGACTGAAAAATGCGGTAAGGCCACGTCCTGCTGATTGGATAGGATGCAGGCGGCCTGCAAGGAGACACCGTCACGCTCCGTGTCCGAATGGTGTACGTCGGCAGGACCTCGACCTCGACTCCATTGCCGTGCCGCTCATGGTCCACAGCAGTAGAAATTGGGAGCATCCAACGATGACTCGACACCTGATCACCAGCGCGCTTCCCTACATCAACGGGATCAAGCACCTGGGGAACCTGGTCGGGTCCATGCTCCCGGCGGACGTCTACACCCGGTACCTGAAGCAGAGGGGCCACGAAGCCCTCTACATCTGCGCCACCGACGAGCACGGCACCCCGGCGGAGCTCGCCGCGAAGGACGCCGGGCTGCCGGTCTCGGAGTTCTGTGCTCAGCAGCACGACGCCCAGAAGGCGGTTTACGACGGGTTCGCGCTCGACTTTGACTACTTCGGCCGCAGTTCCTCTCAGCAGAACCGCGAGATCACACAGCATTTCGCGCGGAAGCTGCACGAGAACGGCTTCATCGAAGAGCGGGCGATCCACCAGGTCTTCTCCATCGCTGATGATCGCTTCCTTCCCGACCGTTACATCGTCGGCACCTGCCCCCACTGCGGCTACGACAAGGCCCGCGGCGACCAGTGCGAGAACTGCACCCGTGTCTTGGACCCGACCGACCTGATCGAGCCCCGCTCCGCGATCAGCGGCAGCAGCGAACTCGAGGTCCGCGAGACCAAGCACCTCTTCCTCCTCCAGTCGAAGCTGGACGGCGAGGTCGAGTCCTGGATCGACGACAGCAGCGACGAGTGGCCCCAGCTGGCTTCGTCGATCGCCCGCAAGTGGCTGACAGAGGGCCTCCATGACCGGTCGATCACACGCGACCTGGAATGGGGAGTGCCCGTTCCCGCCGACACCTGGCCTGAGCTGGCAGCGGAAGGCAAGGTCTTCTACGTCTGGTTCGACGCCCCTGTCGAGTACATCGGGGCGACGAAGGAGTGGGCGGACCTGGAGCCGAGCACGCGGGACTGGAAGTCCTGGTGGTACGAGGCGTCCGACGTTCAGTACACCCAGTTCATGGCCAAGGACAACGTCCCGTTCCACACGGTCATGTTCCCGGCCATGGAGATCGGAACCCGCGAGCCCTGGAAGCGGGTCGACCACGTCAAGGCCTTCAACTGGCTGAACTACTACGGCGGAAAGTTCTCCACTTCGCAGCAGCGGGGAATCTTCTCCGACGCTGCCCTCGAACTCCTGCCGGCCGACTACTGGCGCTACTTCCTGATGGCAAACGCGCCCGAGTCGGACGACACCTCCTTCACCTGGGAACTGTTCTCCTCTTCGGTGAACAAGGACCTGGCTGACACCCTCGGCAACTTCGTCAACCGTGTGCTCTCCTTCTCGCGCAAGCGGTTCGGTGACACCGTCCCGGCGGGCAAGGCGGCCGGCCAGGCCGAGCAGAACCTGGGCGAGGAGATCGCGCGCCTGCTGACCGAGTACGAAGGCCACATGGAGACCCTCCAGTTCCGCAAGGCGACTCAGGCGCTGCGGGCCCTCTGGAGCGCGGGCAACTCCTACCTCGAGGAGAAGGCCCCCTGGCTGGAGATCAAGACCGACCAGGAGGGCGCGGCGCTGACTCTCCGTACCGCCATGAACCTGATCCACCTCTACGCGGTCGTGTCGGAACCGTTCATCCCCGCTTCCGCACGGGCCATGCGTGAGGCCTTCGATCTGGCCGATGACACCGCGACGTGGGTCACCGCAGAAGAGGCCCGAGCCCTGGCTTCCGTGCCGGCAGGTACCGCGTTCTCCGTGCCCCCGGTTCTCTTCGCCAAGATCACCGACGAGGACCTCGACTCCTGGCGCTCGCGCTTCGGTGCGCAGTAAGGCGGGTTGCCAATGGACCGGGGTCGGCAGGTGTTCCTGGTGCGTCACGGAGAGGCCGACTACGATCGCCTCTCCGCGTTCGCGCCCGTCTATCACGGCGGTCGCCGTGACTTCGCGCCCCTGACCGACCTCGGCATCCGCCAGGCGGAAGGCGCTGCCGAACAACTCCGAGACGACCGCCCAGAAGTGGTGGTCGCCTCCCCCTACGCGCGCACCTTGCAGACAGCCGCCCTGATCGCCGCGCGACTGGGCTGCGAGTTGCGTGTGGAGCCGGCACTTCATGACTGGCTGCCGGTCCGGGACGGCGCCGCCTCCGTCACCGGCCAGATAGTGCGCGAGAAGATCGAGGAGTACGAGGCATGGAGACGCTCCGGCCTCCTGCCGCCCGACCGCACCTGGGAGACGGACGAGGACATGGCGGCCCGGGTCCGTGGAGCTGTCTCACGGCACGTCACGCCGGGACCGCTGGTCGTCGTCACCCATGAGGCCGTGATCAAGTCGGCTACGGGTGCCGACGTGGTCGACCTCGCCTCCGTTCACCGGCTCACTCGGTAGGGGCGGCCTCTCGCCGCCCCTACCTCACGCCACTTAGTTGGGCAGGAGTGAAGCGGGCTGTCGTCCGCGGAACTCCGCGAAGGCTTCCAGGACCCGAGAGCCGTACGTCTCCGTGAGGTCCGTGGCCAGGTCGAACAGGTGTCGCGGTTCAGGAAGGAACCGCTCGGCGTGCCAGCGATTGATCGTCTGGTTCAGTTCGCCGGCGAGCCTCCCGAAGTAGGCCGCGTTCCTCCTCAACAGCTGCGGGCGGGTGAGGCACGGGGTGAGGAGGTAGTCCCGCACGCAGTTCAGGAGCAGGTCCTGGTAGTTGATGTCGTCTGCCGCCTGGTCGAACTTGATGTACGCCTCGGGTGCTACCTCTCGATAGGGGAACATGTCCGTGTCCTGAAGGGTCCGACCCAGCTGGATCTCAGGCTCGGACACGAGTCGCCGAGGGCTCGTCTGCCACCACGGCGCCCGCACGTAGGCGACGCGGAACGCGTTGAGCTCGGCACGGAACATCAGAGGGAGCCCCGCGATCAGGATCTCGCGCGTCGCGCCCGCGTCGTAGTGCTCCCGGCGGAATCCCCCGAGCTGCCTGTAACAGGCGGCCGTGATCCCGAACCCCGGCGCGCACACGGGTCGGCCGAAGTCCTCGTAGACCTGGGTTGTGAACAGACACGTGCTCTCGTCGACGCCCAGGGACTTCGTCGTGTCCGGATCGAAGAAGATCGTTCCGATCCGCTCCACGTAACGGGAGGTGAGCGTGGGGCACCAGGACCAGAGCACCGGGTCCATGTAGCCGGCGGAAGCGACGACGTCCGCCCCTGCCTCCACCTCGTCTTCCAAGGCTGACAGCCATCCAGCGGGGTAGGTGGTGTCCGCGTCGGCGCTGACCAGAATGGCGGGCGGTTCTTCCTGCCCCATCAGGTAGTCCATGCCGTGGATGCGCGCAGCCACCGCCGAGGCGGGATCGAGCCGCAGCAGGGTGACCTGGAGGCGAGTCTGTGCGGCGAACTCGGCGACTTGGGACGCCGTGTCGTCGTCGCTTCCGTTCTCCACGACGACGACCTCACAACGGTCCTGTACGTCCTGCGCGGCGAGGGTCTGCAGGGTCCTGATGACGAACCCGGACTCGTTGCGCGCGGGGATCACGATCCCAATGGCGCTCCGTCGATCGCGTTTCACAACTTCCTCAACCACGATGGTCATCCCTTCGCTGATCACGATTGCGACCTGTCGACGTCGCGATCGGCCCACGAGAACGTGGACACGCACCGACGTCACCGAACTGTTCTGAAAGGCCCTCAGCTATGAGACGGACTCCTTCAAGGCACGTACCACGGCGTCGAAGAAGCGGTCGGTGAGTTCGTCCGCGAAGGCGAAGACCTCCCGTGCACCGGGCTGGAGATGGGCGTCCCTCCACGAGGCGACGGCCGTGGCCAGTTCGTCGGCCGCGCTCCCGAACGTCCCGGGGTTCTGGAAGATGCGCTCGGGCCGGGTGATGCACTGCTGTAGAACGTAATTCTTCACCACGTAGCGGCGCAGGGCCTCCATGTTCAGTCGCGGGGCGAAGTGGTCCAGCCACGCGTACTGGTCGTCGTTCTGAGAACGGAAGTTCTCGATCTCGCCGAGGTAGCTGCTGCCGGAGAACAAGGCTTCCGGTTCGTGGAGAAGCCGGCGCGCGCTCGTCTCGTAGGCCGGCTCTTCGACGTAGGCGATGTCGATGCCGGCGAGCTCCGCACGGAACATGAAGGGCCAGCCGACCGCCGGGATCTCGTCCTGGCCGTCCGCGTCGTAGTGCTCCGGCCTGAAACCCCCGAGCTTCTGGTACGTCTCCGACTCGATGACGAACGCGCAGTCCGACACGGGACGGCCGAAGTGCCTGAACAGCCGGGGCGTGAACAGGGGACGGTCCTTCGTCGTCACGTACTCGTCGATGATCTCCTGAGGGAAGAAGACCGTGCCGATCTCCTCGATGTAGCACCGCGTCAGGGTGGGACAGCGGCGCCACAGCTCTGTCTCGAAGAATCCGGCCGTCGACACGATCGTGGCGCCCTGTGCGAGCTTCTCCTCCACTGCGGACAGCCAGCCAGGGGGCAGGACGGTGTCGGCGTCCCCGCTGACGATGTAGTCGACCGGCCTCGGCCTTTCGAGCAGGTGGCCGATGCCGGCGTTGCGAGCCGTGACCATGGAGCGGGCGGGCTCGGAGACGACGCTGCACCGGAGGCCGTCGAATCGTGCCGCAGCTTGGGCCACGGCACGGGGTGTCTCGTCGTGACCAGGGGTGTCAGCGACGACGATCTCGTAGCGGTCCCTGGAGACGAGATCGCCCTCGGGGGCCCGCTGGAGGGCAATGCTCTCGATCGTACGGCCGATGGTCTCGGCCTCGTTGTACGTGGGGATGACGAACCCGAATCGGGTCATCGGCGAGTCTCCTTAGCTCCGGGAGTTGGACGAGGTTCGGTCGCTGGTCAGGCTGTTCGCGAGGTGCCAGAAGGAGTCCGGGCTGGTGGTACGAGCGAGCCGGGTGACCGCAGAGGGTGCCCTGGTCAGCGCTTCGGCGAGCCGTGGGTTCCTGCAGGCGATGACACCGGAATCAAGACAGACCTGAAGGAAGGCCCTGCCGTCGCGAGCTCGTTGAACGGACGTGGCGATTGCTCTCGCGTGCGCCGCGTCGGCCTGCGTCCCGTGGAAGTCGTCGGCCGAGTTCCACTCGGCGGCGGCCTCTACGAGCTCACGGGCCAGCTGTGCGAGCGCGCCGACCTGTGTGTAGTCGACGTCGTATTTGGCGCTCAGCTTCACGAGTCGGTTGAGCAGTAGGACGGGGTTCTCCGCGTCCATCGGGCTGACGAGTGCGAAGGAGTCCGTCGTCTGCCGCCCCACGACCCTGTATGGATCGACGAACGTTCCCGCCGGGTGTTCCCATCGGACGCATTCGACGTCGAAGTGGCCGATCTTCCCGAGGTCATCCAGGAAGTTCACGTCCACCGTCATGCCGCGCCATCGGACGTCGAACATGATCACGGGCTCGGTCATCCGGATCAAGTAGTCACGCGCGGGACCTACCTCCTGGACGTCGGGGTGCTCAAGGAGCCTCTCTCGGCAGCCGGCGGCGTGGGAAAGGGGGCCTGCGGCGACATCGACGTCCTTGGGAGATCCCGGCGACGCGCTGAGCAGATCACGTGCCGCTCCCCCGTAGAGGACGAACTTAGGCATGTCGAGGAGGTCAGCGAGGTCGCTGAGGAGATGACGATGGGCGGTAGGCAGTGGTTGCCCACTCGGCAGACTAGTCAAGGGGACTCCGTCGATCGGGACCGTCGGCCCGCGCGGTCGGCATGGCGGTCGCGGCGTTCCAGAGGTCGCGGAGGGACTCGGGCAGTTCGTATCGCGGCACCCACCCGAGTTGTCCTTTCGCGACCTCCACGGCGGCCTCCTGCCAGGCGAGGCCCTGGGAACGGCGCGAAGCGAGAGCACGGCGCTCCAGCAGTCGTGCCTGCACTCCGCTGACCTCTACGAGGCGTCGTACGAGATCGCGGACGCTTACTGCCTCACCGCGGGCGATGTTGACGATCGGTGGCGGCGCCTCGTGTCTCACGGCGAGAAGGACGGCGGAGGCCACGTCGCGAACGTCCACGAAGTCGCGGCAGGCGTCCAGTGGGCCGGTCTCCACCTGCGGGTTCGGGAGGTTCCGCTGATGGGCTAACTGAGCACCTAACCCACCCAGAACACTGCTCTCGGGGCTCATGGGACCTACGGGGTTGAAAACGCGGAGCACTGTTCCTCGGATCGCTCCTTCGTCGATAGCCTCCAGTACGGCACCAGTCGCAGCAAGCTTCGTCCGGCCGTACACGCCACTGGGCGAGCAGACCGCGCCTTCCGCGACTGCTGATCCCTCGGGCTGGAGCCCGTACTCCGCTGCTGATCCGATGTGGACGACCCGCGGCCTGCCGGGGACCCTCGCGGCGGCGCCGAGAACGTAGCGGGCCAGACGGACGTTGCTCTGGACCATCGCGCGGATGTTTCCCTGGGTCGCGCCGGCGGCGTTGATCACGACCTGTGCCTCGCTGCCGGCCAGCGCGGCAGCGAGGGCTGCCGCACTGGGGCGTTGGGGCAGGAACTGCACGGTGATCCCCTCCTGAAAGGGCGCGTCGGGCGGTCGGCGGCTGAGGATGGTGACCTGAGCGCCGTCCTCGGCGAGGGCCCGCGTGATGTGCGTGCCGAGGTAGCCGGCTGCTCCCAGCACGGCGACACGCTCAACCCGCATGCGGCAGCAGAAGTGAGCGCAACTGGGGGAACTCCTCGTTGGCCCGGGCGTAGTCGTCCGGGCGGCCGATGTCGAGCCAGTACCCGTCGAAGATGTGGGCGCGTGGCGGTGTTCCTCGCTGGACGAGGTCGTCGAGCAATCTGTCGAACCCAAGCGGCTCTCCCGGTGAGTAGGCCTTCAGCACATCGCGGCTGACGGCGTACACACCCATGCTGACCTGGTAGTCGAGGACGGGCTTCTCCCGGATCCCTGCGATGATCTCGCCCCGGACGTCGAGAACGCCGAACTCCGTCGCCAGGTGTCGGTTGGCGACGGCCACGGTGATCGGGGCCGACGAGCCGGTGTGGGAATCGAGGAGCTTCGCGAAGTCCAGGTTGGTGAGCACGTCCCCGTTCATCACCAGGAAGTGCTCGGGCAGCTCGTCGCGGAGGTTGGTGAGGCAGCCCGCCGTGCCCAGGGGCTCCTCCTCCGTGACGTACCTGACGTCGAGGTCCCACCGGGAGCCGTCGCCGATGCACGCCCGGATGAGATGACCCAGGTGGCCGATCGCCAGTGTCAGTCGGCTGAAGCCCTGCGTCTTGAGCTGTCGTATGACCACTTCCAGGATCGGGTACTCGTCGCCGATCGGCACGAGGGGCTTGGGCAGGTACGACGTGATCGGGCCGAGCCGAACACCGCGGCCGCCGGCCAGGATCACCGCGTGCATGGGGCCTCCTCAGATGGCGTAGGTGGTGCTCCGGAACTGGGCGCGATTGGAGGGCTCCGAGAACCACTTGACGGTGAGCTCAAGTCCCTCGCGGAGGGTGAATTGCGGGGACCAGGCCGCCGTGGCCCGGAACAGCCCGCTGTCGCAGACCAGGCGCGAGACCTCCGACGAGTCGGGGCGCACTCTCTGGTCGTCGGCCTCGACCCGCAGCGGGATCCCGACGATCTCGCTGATCAGGGCGACGAGATCGCCGATGCTGATCGCCTCGCCCGAGCCGACGTTGAAGGTCCTTCCCACCACGGCTTCGTGGGGGGCCGTGCCGGCGGCGAGGAAGGCCGCTGCCGTGTCTCCGCAGTAGGTGAAGTCACGGATGGGTGAGAGGGATCCGAGATGGATGGGCCGGCCTCCCTCCAGGGCCTGGCAGATCACCGTGGGGATCACGGCCCGGAGGGACTGCCGAGGTCCGTAGGTGTTGAAGGGGCGCACCGTGACGACGGGGAGTCCGAAGGCATGGTGGTAGCTCTCGGCTACGCGGTCGGCACCGATCTTGCTCGCGGCGTACGGCGACTGGGCGGTCTGGGGGTGGTTCTCGTCCATGGGCACGTACTGGGCCGACCCGTAGGTCTCGCTGGTCGACGTGTGCACGAGCCGGGGAGTCCCCGCAGCCCGCACGGCGTCCAGCACGTTGAGCGTTCCGAGCACGTTGGTCTCGACGTGCATGCGGGGCGCTTCGTAGGAGTGCGGAACGGACACCAGGGCGGCGAGGTGGTACACGGTCCCGCATCCCGCCACGAGCTTCGTGACCGTGGCCGCGTCGCGGACGTCTCCCGGTACCACCGTGACGTTGTCCAGAACCTCCGTCGGGAGCGTGTCGAGCCATCCGCGCGTCCCGAAGGAGTTGTACTGGTTCATGGCCCGGACGTGGTGCCCCCTGGCGACCAGCTGCTCGACCAGGTGGGATCCGATGAAGCCCTCCGCTCCCGTGACTGCCACGTGACTGTCCATCTCCGCTCCATTCTGTGAAGAGGTCGGAGGGCATCGGTGCCCTCGGTGAGTACCGCTCGGCTGGCGACGCGGCGTCGGTCACGCGGCTCCTGCACGCCAGATCTCGTCGAAGACGGCCTTGCGCTCGGCAAGCAGATCGACGGCTTCCTTCATGTGCTCCCGACCGATCAGGGGTGTGGTCGGGTAGAACTTCAGCCCCGAGATCGGCTCGCCGCTGGCAGTCGCGAGGTACTTGCTGCTGAAGGAATAGACGACGCCGCCGCCGTTGACGTCCATTCGGGTTTCGTTGTCCCAGGTGAAGAACGCCTTGAGGTACGCGTTCCCCTCCCGGACCATCTGGGCGGTGGAAGCAGCCGGGTCGTGAAGCTCTCTGTGTGCGTCAGGGGTTCGGTGTGGTGCGTAGAGGCGCACCATGGTCTGGTAGCCGAGCGCGTGGGGGTTCAGGACATCCATCCCGCTCCTCGCCCCCAGGCTCTCCCGGAAGTAGATCGCGGCATCGACGAGCCGGGTGAGGATCGCCGCGTACCCGTTGCGACCGAGGCTGTGCAGACTCGCGACTGCGGCAAGGGCCTTGCCTCCCGCGCGGGAGGTCTCCAGGGTGTAGTCCACTGGCGATACCGCACTGAAGTCTTGTGCCAGTTGGTGGAGTTCGGCCGGTGATCCGCCTCCCTTCCGCAGCCGGACGCAGTCGCTCTTGTCGTTGAATTGGATGAAGCTGCAGTCGATGGGGCAGACGCCGACGCCCTTGTGGAAGTCCACGCCCCACGAGTCGGCCGACCGGAGCGCCTGCACGCGACGGTGCTGCTCGCGCAGCGCATCCGCGGCAGGGGACGCCGGCTCAAGGGCGCTGAGCGCGGAATCGCTGAGCATGAGCCACGCCCAGCCGACCACGGAGTCCACGTGGAGGTGCGGTTTGTAGGGGAGGTCGTAGTCGGCGGTCAGGCGATCCCGGAGTTCGGCGAAGGCCGCGATGTCGTCGACCGCGTGGTCGTAGGTGGTGCCTCCGTTGATGATGATCGTGGCGACCCGATGCCCGGCTTCGAGTTCGTTCCTGATGAGCTCCTCGGCTGCGGCGAGATCGCTGCGTCGCTGCCGGTCGGCGGGGATCACCACCAGCTGGTCGGCTCCGATGCCCAGCCAGTCCGCCGCTGCCGCGTGGGAGAAGTGCGCGTCCTCCGTGATGACGACCCGTACATCACTCGGCGTTCCGGCGCGTACGGACTCCGGCGCGCATTTGCGTATGCCGGCCTTGATTCCGTATGCCATGGTCCCGGTCCCGCCGAAGGTGAAGAGTCCGAAGGCCTGACCCGCCGGTACGCCGGTGAGCCGGGCGAGTACGTGGCTGACCGCACCCTCTGCGGCGACGACGTTGCCGGCCAGCCCGTCGTTGATGAGATAGACGTTCGTGTCGAGCGCCACGGCGTACATCGCCGAAGCCGCCACGTTCACCGCGGCGCCGAGGTTGTACTGGACCTCTGGCGACCTCCAGTTGACGGCTCCTGCGAGAAAGTCCCTGGTCATGGCTCCGATCAGGTCCCCGGGCCTCGTTCCCGGGTCGTCCGGCAGATCGCCGTAGAACCGGACCAGTTCGTCGTACTTTCGGTATCGCGCACCCGTGGCCGGCACTCGGGGGGAGTCCCCCTCCGGCATGAGCTCCGCCAGGGAATCGAACGCCGTCTTGCACAGGTCGAGGAATGGGCTCTCTCGATGGGACAGCGGAAAGAGCGCCCGGGGGTCGGTCTGTCCGTTCTCTGCGTCCATAACTCGCGCCTCCCAAAGGCTGCCGATGCGCCCCAGTTGCGTCGGAGAGCCACCGGTCCACCATCGACGTCGTTCCGCTACGCGATCGACAGCACGACCGCGGGGATTGAGTGCGACAGGTAGGGCTGGTTCCACGGCGTGTGCGCTCCGACCGAGCCGCAAGTCTCGCTGCGGGGATGCGCATGGGCATATCTCTGGAGTGATATCGCGAGGGTTATGGCATCTCACGGGTCGCCCACCAGGGGGCGTCCGGCTTTCTCGGCCGAGTCCGGCTACGTCCTCGAGGGCGTGCTCCCACGTCCGTGGCCGACGCCCCATGGGCAGTCGACTGGGCACCGCCTACACGCGGGGGGGCGAGCGGACGGCTCGGAAATGACGGGGTCGTTCACTCGCCGAAATATCCCCACTCGTCCCTGATGATGCGCCGCCACGCCTGTTCCTCACTCCGACGACGTGCGAGGCGCCGCTGACGAGCCTCCACGGACATCGCGATGCCGAAGGCCACGAGGACCACGAGAGCGAAGGCCGCCCAGACACCGAACAGGGACGCAAGAAGTAGCGTTCCGCCCCCGAAAAGAAGCAGACCTATGGCAATCGCACCAGGCTCGTTCACACCTGGCGGCGTCATCCGTTCTGTGTGTGCCGACCAGGGCGAACCTTGGCCGACGAGTCGACGCCAGTGCGGCTTCGCACGGCCTCCCACCTCCGGTACGAGTCAGCTGTGCGGCGAGACGACGCTTGCGATGGCGTCATGCAGCACCTGCAGGTTCTCCAAGGTCTCGAGAACCACGTCGGCCCCGGCGTTCCTGAGAGTCGACGCCGAGGTCTTCCCTGACGCGACCGCGACGACCGCGGCGCCACCTTCGAGACCCGTACGGACGTCTTCAAGCGAGTCACCGATGATGACGCTGTTGGAGCGGGTGAAGATCATCCCGTGCTTAGCCTGTGCGCGCTTCTGGGCGATGGCGACGAGCGCCGGCCGGTGGGGGTCGTCGGAGGCGAAGCCGCCGATCTCCACGTCTACGTATTCTCCGAGCTCGAAGGCGCCGAGCTTCAGCACGGCGTTCGGCTTGAGGTTGCCCGTGACGACTGTCGGCACGTAGCTGGGGTGGTCGTGGACCGACCTCAGCGCCGCCACTGCGCCGGGCATGAGAACGCCTTGCTCTCGCAGGTCGTCCGTATGTGCGGCGAGCCGTTGTGGAACGAGGTCCACCATGCGCGGCAGCAGGTCGGGAACGTCGTCTTCCGGGACTCCGTTGTCCATGAGGAGTCCTCGGATCGCGAGGGGCATCGTGACGCCCGTACCCCGAGCCGGGAGGTGCTCGGCAGGGCGTCCGACGACTTCCGCGAAGGCCTCACGGTAGACCAGCCGGTCGATATCGCCGACGTAGAGCAACGTACGGTCGATGTCCCACAGGACGAGGACCTGCTCGGCCTCGGTCACGTTCAGCTCCTCGTTCCGGTCACGACAGCGGCACGCTCCAGTAGATCCCGAGCGTAAGGGGTGTGGCTCACGGGCTGTAGATCAGCCAGCATGCTCTCGATGTGTTCGTTCAGCCGGGCCGACTGGAGCTGCTCGGCGAGATCCAGTGCCTCGTGTGCGGTGGCGCATCCGGCGTCGATGTCACCCTCGCGGATGTGAGCGGAAGCGGCCCGGGAGAGGAACAGCCCTCTGGTGCGTTGCTCGGCCGGATTGAGCGCCTTCCGCGCCTTGGTGAAACTCGCGACGGCCTTGTCCGGCGCGCCCAGGTCCAGATAGCAGCTGCCTGACTGCCCGTGGATCTCGCCGGCGTTGATCCAGTACAACCAGCGCGGGTCCTGCTCGGACCGGCCTCGGGCACAGAGTTCCGCAGCCTGGCCGAGCGCGGCGACGGCCTCCTCCTGCTCGCCGAGCTTCGCGTGCCCTCGCGCCTGTCGGGTCAGCAACATGGCTTCCAGTGCTGGCGCGTCAAGGCCCTTGACCTTCTCTCGGGCAGCTGATGCCGCGATCACCGCGTTACGCGGGGACCCGGTCGAATAGCCGTGAATGGCCATGTAGGAGAGGGCGCCGGCGCCCAGCCGGACGTCGCCTGATGCCTTGGCGGCGCGGAGCGCAGCAAGCAGGTAGCCCTGAGTGCCGTCGTGGTCGCCGGAGTCGAACGTGAACCAACCCGCCTGGGTGGCAGTGTCCGCGATGATCGCGGCCAGTCGTCGGCCCGTTTCCTCGCCGTATGAGGCCTGCTGGACGAGACGCTTGAGGAATGCCAGGTGTGCGTCGCCGAGTTCGGCGAGGGTGCCGCTCCCGGTGCTCGCGTCCATGGCACGCAAGCTGTCCGTGGTCTGTTGCAGGCTGTCGAGCAGCCCGTCGGTGAGTCGACTTCCCTCTGCCGCTCGTACGAGTGGCTCGGCTTCGGCGGAGCCCCATTGGTGAACGAAGGCGGTGAGCGCCATACCGCTCACCGTGAGGAACTGACGGCGGTCCATCGCGCTGCCTCCAACCACTGTGCCCAGTGCCGCCACCATACGGGCAGTGGTCCACGGCAGAAGAGGGTCCAGGTCGCCGGCAACCAGGTCGGACGGCTGCGACAGTCCGGGCGCGTGGCGTGGAAGCGGGAGCGGTACGAGTTCGGCGGGCACACCGAGGCCGCCCAGGAATTCGACGATCTTGTCGATGTTGGTGAGGCGTCGCCCTCCCGACTCGAGCATGGATAAGAACGCCTGGCTGAGCCCCGTGAGCTGCGCGATGTCCTCTTGCCGAAGGGATCCTCGCTGGCGGACCAGTCGACTGGCTCGGCCGAAGTCCCAGGCCGCGAGCGCCTGGCGGACATCAGGATCGCACCATACGCGTTCTGGCACGGTCGCAGTGTGACGATCCTGGGCGTGCACGCGGGTACACGCGGAACACAGTGCGTCGGAGTTGTACTGACTCAAACGACAACCGCACCGAGAACAGCGTCTCGGCGACTGCTGGAGCACCTCTTGCCTCCCCGTTGAGCGAGAGCGTGCGGATTCAACTACCCCTGGTGAACCCAGGATCACTCCAGTGATATCACCCGGGAAATGTGTGCGCCGGGGATTCGGCCATCAGTCTGGGAGCGCACAGCAGCCCACACGCCCAAGCAAACAGTCCGAGAACGTGATCACCCGGACGGGCCTGAATACGTGGAACTGCGGTGGTACATCCACTCATCGTCGCCTTCTCCAACGGAGTCCAAGGTGCCCTCAGCCTTACTGACAGAGTTGGCGGGAATCCCGCCTCCGACACGAGTCAGCCCGCGCGACGCGGGACCGGAGCAGCTGCCGGGAGCAGCGGGAGTGCACATCCGCCGGAGGGCTAACGATGACCGTTAGCATCTCGGCTGTCGTGCTTCTCTCGATCCTCGCCTTCCTGCTCGTCCGGAAGGCCGGACTCAAGGTTGGCCACGCCATCGTCTGCCTACTTCTCGGCTTCTACCTCGCCAATTCGTCGATCGCGCCGACGATCAGCGAGGCCGCTACGAGCGTGTCCCGATTGATCGGCGGGATCAGCTTCTGAGGGCTCACCCCGGGCTGAGTCGAATCCCGCACATGCCGATCTCGTCGCGAGAAGACCGCTGCTCTGCTCCCCCGCCGCTACGGGGTGGCCGCTCTGCCCGGCTGCGAGTCATTCGACCCCCACCTCAACTTCCCCCCTGGCCGGCGGACTCATTCTCCGGAGGCACGAAGGTGACAGCCGACATCGCTGTCGAGCATGTGGGGGCTTTGCCGTGCTCGTCCGAGACCCGCAGAGCGAGGCAGCCGTGAGCCAGCGGTCCGTGTTCGACCGGAATCCGGCCGCCCACGACCGCCCATTGCGGACGGCGGTCGAGGACGCGGCGATGGGACGCTGGGAAGGTGCCCGGGAACTTCTTGCCGCGACGGGGGCGGACTGGGACCGCCGTGTCTTCCGGCTCCAGGTCCTCGCCCGCGCCGGAGCACGCCTGACCTTCGCGGACACCTGGGCTCAGGCCGAACCCTGCTCGCCGAACGCCTTGGCCCTCCTCGCCCATGTGCAGGCCCTTCGGTCGATGGCCGGCGGTCGAGGCCGTGGGCGCAGCGAGGCGATGGAACAGGCGTGGGAGCTGTGCGACGCCGCCGCCGACGCCCTGCCTGCGGACCCGTCGCCGTACATCGTGATGCTCGCTCTGCTCCGCTTCCATTCTCCCGACCGCGATCGGGCCTGGCGGGCCACCGTACGGCAGGTGTGGGAACAGGTGGAGCAACGAGACCCATGGAACCGTGAGGCGCACCACGAGCTGCTCACCTACATGTTCCCCGCCTGGCACGGCACGGGCGGCGAGATGTTCCACTGGGCCCAGGAACGGTGCGCGCACGCACCCCGGGGCCTGCCGCTGCACGTCCTCCCCCTGGTCGCACTCGCCGAGTCCCACCGGCAACGGATGGAGAAGGACGGCGACCGATACGGGCTGACCATTCACCCCTGGACGGACAACCCGTCGACCCAACAGGCGTGGGAGAACTGGTGGGTCTACCGGGCGCCTGCACGACCCCACGCCGGCTTCCATGAGGACGCCAACTACCTCGCCCACGCCCTGTCGTTCGCGAACAGTCACTGGGAAGCCGCTGAGGTCTTCGACGCCATCGGCCCGTACGCCACCGATGTGCCGTGGAGTTACTGCGGCGACGCCCAGACGCTCTTCTCGCGGCACCGCGGCTGGGCGATGAAAGCGTCCGCACCCTACCCGCGGCGGCGTTGACCGCCTCACCCCTCCCTCCCATTCCCCTCAATCATCGAACACGAGAGGGCACCCCATGCCTTTGGACATACCCAGCGTGACCCCCTCCGAGGAGGAACGCCTCGCCGAGCTCGGCATCACGCAGACCCTGGACCGCTCCATGTCGGGGAAGCAGAACTTCGCCGTCTCGTTCACGATCATCAGCATCCTGTCCGGCTGCCTGACCATGTACGGCTTCGGCATGAACACCGGCGGGCCAGCCCTGATCATGTGGGGATGGGCGTTCGTCGGCCTGATGACCCTCTTCGTCGGGCTGTCCATGGCGGAGGTCTGCTCCTCCTACCCGACGTCCGCCGGCCTCTACTTCTGGGCCCACAAGCTCGCCCCGCGCAGGTCCGCTCCGGCGTGGGCCTGGTTCACGGGCTGGTTCAACACGCTCGGGCAGGTCGCCGTCACCGCGGGCATCGACTTCGGCGCCGCCTCGTTCCTCAACGCGTACCTGAACCTCGAGTTCGGCTACGCCGCCACGCCCGGCCACACGATCATCCTCTTCGGCCTCATCCTGCTGCTCCACGCCGTCGTGAACACGTTCCGCGTGCGGATCGTGGGCTTCTTCAACACCGTGTCCGTCTGGTGGCACCTGGTCGGCGTGGTGGTGATCGTCGGTGCCTTGGTCGCCGTCCCCGACACGCACCAGTCCCCCGGCTTCGTGTTCACCGAGTTCGTCAACAACACGGGCTGGGGCTCCGCCGTCTACGTCACTCTCATCGGCCTGCTGATGGCCCAGTACACGTTCACCGGATATGACGCCTCCGCCCACATGACGGAGGAGACCAAGAACGCCTCCGTGGAGGGACCGAGGGGGATCGTCCGGTCCATCCTCGTCTCCTGGGCCGCCGGCTTCGTCCTGCTCTTCGGCCTGACCTTCGCCATCCAGTCGTACACCGGTGCCCTCGAGTCCGCGACCGGTGTGCCTCCCGCGCAGATCTTCCTGGACGCGCTCGGCGCGAGTACGGGCAAGCTGATGCTTCTCATCGTCATCGGCGCCCAGCTGTTCTGCGGTATGGCCTCCGTCACCGCCAACTCCCGCATGATCTACGCCTTCTCCCGCGACGGCGCGCTGCCCTTCTCCACGGTGTGGCACAAGCTGCACCCCGGGACGCGTACGCCGACCAACGCGGTGTGGCTGGCCGCTGGCGGCGCATTCGTCCTCGGCCTGCCCTACCTCTTCAACAGCACGGCCTACGCCGCCGTGACCTCGATCGCCACGATCGGCCTGTACATCGCCTACGTCATCCCCACCTTCCTCCGCCTTCGCCAGGGCGAGCTCTTCCAGCGCGGTCCCTGGCACCTGGGCCGCTGGTCCAAGCCCGTCGGCGTTCTCGCGGTCTCCTGGGTCGCGGTGATCACCGTGTTGTTCATGCTGCCCCAGGCCGCCCCGGTGACCGTCGACACCTTCAACTACGCCCCTGTCGCGGTCGGCGCGGTGCTCGCCTTCGCCGGTTCCTGGTGGCTCCTCTCCGCCCGCAAGTGGTTCCTCAACCCGAGGCATCCGAGGAACGACCTGACGCAGCCGCTCAGCAGGCCGGAGAAGGCAGCTCGCTGACGCCAGGCGGCCGCCGGTCTGACGTGGCACACGCGCAGACAGTCGCGGGACCGCGCTGTCGGCGGCTCCTGGCATCCTGCCCAGCGATGTCACCCTGTGCGCGTGCGGAATCACGCAGTGCTCGGGATCACTGATAGGAAGAGAAAGGTCCACACTGTGAAGCCCCTGCCTGCGGCAGTTCGTGGCCTGCTGGCCTCCGTAACCGACACGTACACGGTGCTTACTGAGCACTCCCGGCCCGGCACCCGCCGAGCCTCGGTGTGGGAGATCGCGAGCCCCAGCGGCAATGCACGGTGGTTCGCCAAGCAGCACGCCGACCCGAGGCTGCACCGCCGCGAGGTGGACGCGTACGGAAGGTGGGTCAGAGCCCTCGGCCCTGACCGTGCGCCCTCCCTCGTCGCGGCGGACGATCAATCCCTGACGATTCTCGTGACCGCCGTCTCCGGGCACAGCCTCGACGGGTTGCGTGTGCCGGCCGAGCAGGAGCAGGAGGCTTACCGACAGGCCGGCGTCCTGCTCGCCCGGCTGCACGCGGCGGACACCGGGGAACCTCGCTCGGGGGCCGTGGAGGAGGACTGGGGCGGGACGGTCGCGAAAGCCCTGGACGCCGCCGCGCGGTACCTGACCACGGACGACATCGCGGTGCTGCGCGCCGTCGCCCACCAGGCGCCCCCGCCGCTGTCGAAGGTCGTGGCACACGGCGACTACATGCCCAGGAACTGGATGTGGGACGAACGCGAACAGCAGCTACGCGTCGTCGACTTCGAGCGCACGCAACTCGAGCCGGCGACCCGCCGCGACCTCAGTCGTCTTCACTACCGAGTCCTGCACCACCGGCCCGAGGTGGCCGCCGCCTTTTACAGCGGATACGGGTGGCCTCTCTCCGCCGAGGAGGAAGCGGCCCGTGCGAAGTACGCCGTGCTGGATGCGCTCGATGCGGTGCGCTGGGGCGTCGAACACCGCGACATCGACTTGGTCGACGAGGCGCACGCCATGATCGCGTCCGTGCGGGCGGAACACACCCGCCGCACAGTGGGGTGGTGACCGACATGCGGGAGAAGGCGTCCTACGGCGACGAGATCCTGGCCAAGCTGCTGTCCGACCGCTATGGCGTCAACGTCGCTGAGACCACTCGCGTTCCGATGGGCACCGAGACCGTGAACCGACGTGTCACCCTGACCGACGGACAGCGGGTCTTCGTCAAGCAGTACAGGATCTCCGCCGACTTGGAACACGCCCAAGCGTCGTGGGACATGTCGGCGTACTGCCGTGCGGCGCGGGTTCCCGTCCCCCGGGCCTGGACCGACCGACAGGGGGCCACCCTCACCCGGTTCGAAGACATGGCCTGGGTGGTGATGGACGAAGCACCCGGAAAGGTCGCTACCGACCCGTTTACGGTGCCCCGCGCACAGCACACCGGTTTGCTGCTCGGCCGTATGCACCGCGTTCTGGCCTCTTACCCACGGCCCGCACGTGTCCGTCAGACCCGGTGGCGTACCGCGGATGTCGAGGAGGCGGCGGCCACGACCGAAACGGTGCTTGCTCGCGCTTCCGCGCAGGAGAACCCGCGGCTGGAACACCTTCACGTCGAGCTCGCGCAACGTCGGGAAGACCTGCGCACTCACGCGGCTCGGCTGCGTGCCGGACTCCCCGATCGCCTCGTCGCCCAAGCCGGGCATGCGGACTTCACCCGCACCAACCTGCTGGTCCAAGAGGACGTGATCACCGCGATCCTGGACTTCCAGGGGGAGACGTGCCTGCCGGCTTGGGAGCTGGGGCGAACGGCCTTCGACCCCCGCACGGTGGCGAACAGCCCGTCCTGGATGTCGTGCGCCCTTCGCCTGATCGAGGCCTACTGTGTCGAGAACCCCGGACTGCCACTCGCCGACGTACGGGCCAGCGCTCGGATCGCGCTGCTGTACATGCTGTTCAGCTTCTACGGCGCCACGACCGATGAATACGGACTTCCTGCGGAAGCAGCAGCCGACCTGCGGCAGCACTGGGTCGAGCGCCAGGTAGCCATCCGCCGAATGCTCAGCAGCCTCGACGAACTCGAATCGGCTCTCGACGCGATCGGGCGGAGTCATTGATCGACCTGGTGTCGCCCCTCAGGCGTCCCGGTGAGCAACGTCAAAACAGAGGAGATCGTCTGTGGAGGACTCCGTCCTCCTCCTCGATCGCGGCGACCAGGAAGGCGTAGACGGACGTGGTGGTTGTGCTGGTCACGGTCGAGCGCCCTCCTGCGTGCGGAGCTGGTTGTCGGGGTGGACGAAGGGGAGGCCGTCCGCGGTGTAGACGGTCTCAGTGAAGGCGCCGTGGCGTTGGGGGCGAACGTTCGGGCGAGCGTCGGCGGCGGCCAGGAGGACGCTCTCCTGGGTGGTGGTCACCTAGGTCAACAGGGGAACTTCACTCGAGGTAGACCTCCGACGCGCTGATAGCATCACTTGTCTGTTGTATCGGGGGGTGCGGCGTGGCGGGTGCTGAACGTATTCGGGCTGCGGCCACGCGGTCGCGCAGATCGGCTACCTGGCGCAAGACGGTTACGGACCGCGCGCTCATGGAGGCCCGGGGCTGTCTGCGGGACTGGCAGGAGGGTCGGCAGTCCGCCCGGGAACTCAAAGCCATCGCCGAGACGATCATCGCGCCTGAGTATCAGGGGCGCGTACTGATCGAGTTGTTGCAGAATGCCCACGACGCGCATCCCGCACGTACCCTCGACGGGCGTGTCGAGATCCTTCTCGACGAAGACGAGGGTGAGCACGGCACGCTGTATGTGGCCAATGGCGGCAGGCCCCTGGGTACACGGGACTTCACCGACCTGTGCAACATCGGTCTTTCCCGCAAGCGCCCCGACGAAGGCATCGGGCACAAGGGCGTCGGCTTCAAGAGCGTCCTCCAGCTCACTGAGGCACCCGAGCTGTACAGCGTCTCCCGGGCCGGATCCAAGACCTTCGACGGCTTCTGCTTCCGTTTCGCGCTGCCCGGCGACTTCGCCTGGCTGGCCCGCCAGGTCGACCCCGACCGGGAGGACCTGGCTGCCTATCTGGAGGACAATCTCTTCCGGCTCAAGGTGCCGATCCCGCTGGACGAGGTGCCGCCGGCCGCCCAGCGTTTCGGGCGGCGGGGCTTCGTCACCGTCGTTCGGCTCCCGCTGCGTTCGTCGGAGGCGGCCAAGACCGCCCGGGCGCAGCTCGGTGAACTGATGGACGATGCGGCCCCCTTCGAGCTCTTCCTGGACCGTCTGGAACGCGTGACGCTCGGCCGCAGGGCGGCAGGCAGGACCCAGCGCAAGAGCTACGACCGCTCGGTTCGCCAGCTCTACCGCTACCAGGGGATCACCGTTCAGGAGGTCACGCTCCGCAGGGGGATGCGCCTGATCATGGTGCGGGCCAAGGTCGATGAGCAGCTGGCCCGGACGGCCATCGCCACCTCTGTCGGCGCGGGAACCCTGCGCCCCGACTGGGCGGTGTGGGAAAAGAAGGCCGAGGTGAGCGTGGCCGTTCCGGTCGGCGATCCGCTGGAGCGCGGCCGTCTCTATACGTTCCTCCCCATGGGGCAGCAGATCCTCTCGCCGCTCAACGGCTTCGTCAACGCGCCGTTCTTCGCCGAACTGAACCGGCGGTCCTTCAACGAGGCCATGCCCTGGAACGACCTTCTCCTGGACACCCTCGCGACGGCCTGTGCCCGTGCGGTCCTGCTCGCCAGCCAGGGGCGCCTCCAGGTCCCGGCGGGGGCGCTGGCCGATCTGATGTGCTGGAACAGCAACGGGTCGGGCCGGCTGGAGGCGGCGTTCGACGCCCTTGGCCACGACCTGGACCACATCGAGTTCATGCCCGTGCTCGCCCCGGTCGGCGGGCGGACCTCATTCCTGCACGGATTCCTGTGGGCGTGCCCGGACACCGCCAAGGTGTTCACCCCGGACTCCGTCGCCGCCACCGGGGTGGGGCATCTCGTCGACCCCGGGCTCCACCCCGGTCGGCTGCGCCGCCTCGCCGCGCTGGCCGACGTTCGTGGGCTCTCTCTCGCCCCGGAGCCGGCGCGGATCGCCGGATGGGCCGAAAGGCTGGCGAAGAAGACCCTGAAGGACCTCTTCGACGCCGGCTGGTGGGCCGACTTCTACTACGACCTGTCCGTCTGTTTCCCCGACGCCTCGGCCCTGAAGGGCAAGAAGATCATCCTCAGCTCCGCGATGGCCCTCGCGGCCGCCGGCGGCGAGGGTGTCTTCCTGGAGCGAGGCACCGACGTCGCGTCCGGACTCCCGGCCCTGCCGACGGGACTGGCGGACCACGTCTCCTTCGTGCACGAGTCGGTCGACTGGTCGGGAAAGCGCGCCAAGCGCCGGGCCGCGGGGCGGCGCTGGCTGCAATCGGAGCGTCTGGTCCAGGAGTACGGTTCCGACGCCGTGTTCCGTGTGGTGACGGCGGCCACCGGGGCGGACGGCCAGGACGAGGACGTACGGCTCCAGTGCCTTCGATACCTCTGCTCGGTGGCGACCGCACTGGAGCGGGCCGGGCGCAGGGTGCCCACCCTGCAGAACCTGCACGTACCGACCCGTGGTGGCTGGCTGGTCGCCGTCGAGGCCATGTTCGGGACTGGCTGGCCCGGGGACCACCGTTCCGTCGACGAGACCCTGACGCGCTTCCTCGAGGGCGTCCAGGGCGTTCCCGTACTGACGACGACTGCGGGCCAGCTCTTGCGGATGCCCGAGGAGATCTGCGGGGACACGGACCTGCCGCCCCAGACCATGCTGCGGTTCCTGGAACGCCAAGGCGTGCGCCACGGCCTGCGGCCCCGGTACGAGGTGTTCTCGGGCGGCGTCAGGGGGGAGGCGCTGAACACGCCCCGATGGTTCTCCGGCATGTGGCATAAAGACGCGGGCGGCGATTTCAGGGAGCAGTGGCGCGCCACCGCCGTACGCTGGCCCAATCTGCGGTCCGTCGCTCACGCCACCGTGGAGTACCGCCCGTACCGCAAGACTCTGCCCGTGCTCCCCGGCCAGTACGACTACGCCAAGTTCGACGAGCAGAGCCGTCGCTTGTACGCGGAACTCATCACGCACGGCCTTGCGACCTGGCCGGACAGCGATCTGGAGACGAGGTTCGTCCGTCCCGTGTCGGACGGCCACGGCACTCCGTGGCCGACACCCGTATCCGCCTTCCTCGCCCAGGCGCCGTGGATCCCCCAGATGCCGGCTCAGGGAGACGGGATCACCTTCGCCCCGGCCGCGACGGCGTGGTGGTGGCATTCCCAGGAGACGCCGCCCGAGTACCTCACCGTGGTTCCCCCCACGCTGCGTCGACGGCACTCCCCCGCGATAACCGGCAGGCTGCGCCTGCTGGGCATCCGCGCCTGGGATGATCCGCGGACCGCGGCCGACCGGCTCCGTCACCTGCCCGCCCTCGTGGAGGAGCGTGGTCACCTTCGCCAAGGGGTGCACCGGTACGCGCTGAGCCGTGCGTACGAGCAGGCGTGGTCGGAGATACTCTCCGCACCGGACGGAACCTCGGCCTCCTACCTCGCGCATCCGCTGGACGTCCTACTCGTCGCGCGGGCCGGCGTTCTGGAGGCCCTGCGCGGTGAGCCGGAGGTCGAGACCGTCTACGTACCCGATCCACAAGGGGCGCAGAACGGGAAGCTCCTCGAACGTGTCCCGGTTCCCCTCCTTCCGATCGAGGACAGGTCTCTCGGCCTGCGGATCCACCGGTATCTGAAGGCGCGAGCGGGATTCACCGTTCGCCGGGCGAGCGAGGCCGAGACCGACATCCGCGCGGGGATCCTGCCTCTCGGCCAGGCGTCCCGCGCATCGCTGCTGGCCTACGCCGGGCCGTGGCTCCGCACGTTCGTCGCGGCGGCGGTGGACCTCGACGAGGAGCGAGCCTCGCGCCCCGACCCCGTTCCGCTGCCGGAGGTGCTCCGACGCTTGCAGGCTTGCGAGTTCACCGTGGCCCGGGAGGCCGTCGTCTGGGTCGCGGGACACCGCGTCGAGGAGACCGCTGCGGACGGCTCGCTGCTGCACCAGGACCCCGAGCGGCCTTGCCTGGTCATCCTGCACACGGGAGAGCCCACGAAGTGGCGGCTGCTGCGGAACGCGGCGACCGGGCTGGCCGGTTTGGTCGGCGCGCCCTACCTGGCCAAGAGTCTGCGCGCGGCGCTCATGGAACTGCAGGAACGCTGCCCGCAGATGGAGGAGATCGACGACGAGCGGATCGCGGCCGCGCTCGACGTGCCCCTGCGCAGGCTGGAGCTCGTCGTGGCGGACCGCGCCTCCCAGCGCTCCGGCAGCGCCCTGCTCGTCCCGCTGCTCGCCTGCGCGGACCTCGACCTCGCGGGAGAGCTGCAGCGTTGCCTGGAGAGCTTCCACGACCGTTCGGAACTGCGTGACTGGCTGACGGGCCGGCTCGATCCCGACCGTACGGACCTGTTGCTGGGGTTGCTCGACGATGACGACCGGCAGCGACAGCTGACCGAGCTTTCGGTCCCGCTGGCCGACGCCAACCAGGCATGGCGGACACTCGGGCTGCCGGTTCTCGACAACCAGGCTCGGCACCGGCAGCAGTTCGAGGCATGGCTGCAACGGAACCAGGCGACCCTCGCCGAGCGGGTCCGTGACGCGCACGCAGGCGTGTACCGGTCGGGCCGTTCCCTCGCCGGGTACCTCGGCCTGCGATCCCTTCCAGGTCTCGAGCCGGACCCGGGATGGCACACGACCCAGTGGAACCTGTCGTCCGAGCTGCTCCAGGCACACGCGGACGCATGGGCCGCGAGCCGGCTGCCGGCGCCTCCCCGCCGCCGGATCGTCCTGCGTCCACTGGAGGAGGTCCGCGAGGCGTCCATCGGCGCGGTCCACCGGTCACTGCCGAGGCTGCGCGGCCTCATCGACGAGTGGACGCGGCGCGAGGGCTCTGCGGCGGTTCCCTCCCTGCCGAGTGCCGCCGACCTCGTCCAAGAACTGGACGAGGAGGGCCTGCTCGACTTCGAGGCCCTCACCTCGCCGGTGCTCGTCGACTGGCTGAACGGCCACGGCTACTGGCCGCAGGGGATGCCGGCGACGGACCGGCGAGCCGAGCTGGGCCTGGACAAGCCGCTCGTGTCGCTTCCCGGGCAGCGTTCCGGAGCCGGAACGACCTCGGGATCCGGCTCAGCCGCGGGGGGACCGGGGCCGCACGTACTGCTGAACGGCAGGTTCCTGCCGACCCGGCCGGACGAACTGAGGGAGCTTGCCCGGGCGGTCGTCGGCGACCTGACGGCTGAGCAACTCGCCACCCCCGCCCAGCCCACGGGAGCCCTGCCCCCGGTCGTGGCAAGGCCCCGCAGGACACCGGGGTCAGGCGGCGGATCCGGGGGCTACCGTGCCCCGGCCACCGATCAGGACAAGACAACGGCCATCGGTCTCGCCGGTGAAGCGGTCGTGGGCGCCTGGCTGCGGGAGCGGTTCGGGGTCCCCGAGGAGACCTCCTGGAAGTCCGGCCTGCGTTCCCACGTCATCGCCGGCGGCCAGGGGGACGACAGACTGGGATACGACTTCCGTATCCATGACGGGGAGCGGACTTATCTGTACGAGGTCAAGGCATCGGTCGGCAGCAGTGGCGAGATCATCCTTGGCGACTCCGAGGTGGAACGGGCCTCTCACCTGGGCCCGGATGAGACGTACATCATCGTGTACGTCTCTGATGTCCTGGACCGCACTCGCCGCCGAATCACCCCTCTGCCTAATCCCTTCGGCGCCCCGGGCCTGGCTGGTTACGAGCTCGTCAGCACGAGGATGCGGCTCCGCTTCACCCTCCCGCAGTAGTGAGTTCGCGCCGAGGGGCAGCGCGGCGGAGGCGTCGCCAGATTGCTTGGAGCGAGCGGATGATGGGCCCGGGTGGGTCGGACGCCGAGCCATGCGCCAGCGCCACTCACTTCGCGAGATTGGCCACCGTCCGACCTTCCTGTGAGGGATTCGCCCACGGTAGACACAGAAGAGACGCGAAGGACTGGAAGGCTTTTCGGGACCATGTCAACGTACAGCGTCCCGTAAAACATCAGGACAGCGACGCTGTACTCAGAGCTGCCAGCAGGCTCGCTGCACTTCACCTCAATTGAGCTCAGTCGGCGCGGGGATTCCGGTGGGTCTCGACGATCTCGACGACGAGCGCTGCAACCCGCTGCGCCCAGCTCCCGCAGGCCACGCGCTGAGGCCAGAGGAAACATGGTTGCCGCAGGTCGGAGGCGTCCTCCGCGTCTCTGCGCCAGGGATTTTTCAGGGACTTTCAGTGTTGTCCGAGGGACTTCCGAGGGACTTTCCGCCGCTTAACGCGGCAAGCCCCCGAAAGACCGGAAAGGGCCTCCGATGCAGGTCAGAGGCCCTTTCCGAGGCAAAGCCCCAGGTGGGGGCAGACGAGTCGGGCTGTACGCCGGGTTCTGTGCCCCGGGACCTCGCGGTCGTCGGGGCGACGGCCATCCATCTAGGACCGGCGTTGCCGCCGGCCTCGTGCGGTCTACCCGCGGACTCGGGCGGGCAGCCCTCGATCGTCCGCGCAGGGCCGTCTCGCGACGGCCCCTCTTGACCTTGCTCCAGGTGGGGTTTACCTAGCCGTCTGAGTCACCCCAGACGCTGGTGGTCTCTTACACCACCGTTTCACCCTTACCGAGGACCGAGGTCCCCGGCGGTCTGTTTTCTGTGGCACTGTCCCGCGGGTCACCCCGGGTGGCCGTTAGCCACCACCTTGCCCTGTGGAGCCCGGACGTTCCTCGGGGAGATCCGGGGATCCCCACGCGGCCGTCCGCCCGGCTCGTCTGCCGTGCCGACCATGCTACCCGCCAGGCCGCTCCGGTTGACCCTGCCGCAGCGTCAGGGTTTCTACTGGCCTCATGCGGATCGGAGAACTCGCCGCCCTCGCCGGGGTCACGCCCCGTGCCGTGCGGCACTACCACCACCGGGGCCTGCTGCCCGAGCCCCCGCGGCTGGCCAACGGCTATCGCGTGTACGGGGTGCGGCACGCCGTCCTCCTGGCCAGGATCAGGCGGCTGACCGAGCTCGGGCTCGGCCTGGACGAGGTGCGGGACGTCCTCGCCGACGAGGCCGGGACCGAACTCGCCGTCGTACTGCGCGAACTGGACGCGGACCTCGCCCGCCAGGAGGCGGACGTCCGGCGGCGGCGGACGCGGCTCGCCGAGCTGCTGGCGCAGGCCGAGGCCGGGACGCTGCCCGCCGAGGGCCCCGTGCCGCCCGCGCTGGCCGAGCTGCTGGGCGGGCTGCCGGTCACCGATTCGCCGTCGGCGGCGAAGGACCGGGACCATCTGACCCTGCTGGCCGGTGGCGGGAAGAGCGATCAGCTGCTGGAAGCGCTCGCGCCGATGACCCGGGACCCGGGTGTGGTGGTGCTGTACGAGCGGCTCGACGCGCTGGCCGACGCCTCCCGTGACGACCCCCGGATCGGGCCGCTCGCCGACGAGCTCGCTGCGGCCGTGCCGGACGCCGCGATCGCCGCGATCCCGCCCGGAGGGCCCGCCGCCTCGGCCGGTGCGTACGGGGAAGCCGTGCTCGCGGACTTCGCCCCCGCCCAGGCCGCCGTCGTACGCCGGGTGATGGAGCTGCTCGCGGAGAGGATGGAGCGGTGACGGGGCGGACCGCGGGGATCCTCGTCGTGGGGGCCGAGCTCGCCCTGGTCACGTGCCTGCTGGCCGGGGTCGACGTACCGCCCTCGGTGATCGCCGCCGCCGAGGCGCTGGTGCTCGCGGCGCTGGTGCGGCAGGCGCTGCGCATGCGGCGGCTGTACGCCGAGGGGGGCCGGCCGGCGGTGCGCGCCGCCGCTCCGGTGCGGACGCTGCGGCTCGTGGAGCACGAGGTGCGGGCGCTGCACAGCCTCGCGCTCTGGCTCGCGAGGCGGCGGCACGGGGTCGGGCCCGGAGCGTACGCGGCGCCGTACACCGGGCCGCAGACGGCGCTGCTCTTCGGCCTGCTCTTCGTCGCCGTCGTCGAGACGGTGGTGCTGGCGCTGCTCATCCCGTGGCCGGCGGTGCACGCGGCCGTGCTGTTCCTGGACGTGTACACGGTGATCCAGATCCTCGGGCTGCACGCCGCCTGCGTGACCCGGCCGCACGTCGTCGGCGCGGACGGGTCGCTGCGGATCCGGTACGGCGGCTTCTACGACGTGCGCGTGCCGGCTGCCTCGGTCCGGTCCGTACGCGTCGAACGGCGCTACTCCGACACCGGGGAGGACGGCGTCCTCGGCCTCCGCGTGGGCGGGCAGACGACCGTCACCCTGGAGCTGACCGAGCCGGTCGCCTATCTGCGGCCGCTCGGGAAACGGGCCGAGACGCGGACCGTGCGCCTGCACGCCGACGACCCGCGCGCGTTCGTCGACGCCGTCACGCGGGCGTCGGACGGCTCTCCCGCGCAGCCCGCGTGACGGTCGGCGGGACGGCGGGACGGGGCGGCCCGGCGGGGTCCGCTTACCCTGGCGTTTTGCCGTGTGTGTACGCGCGTCGTCGTCATCGAGGAGTTCCGCTGTGCTCGTGCTCTTGCCGCCGTCCGAAGGAAAGGCCGCCAGTGGCTCCGGCGCGCCCCTGAAGCCGGAGTCCCTGTCGCTGCCGGAGCTGGCCGGGGCGCGGGCCGCGGTGCTGGACGAGCTGGTGGAGCTGTGCGCCGCCGACGAGGAGAAGGCGCGCGCGGTCCTCGGCCTGAGCGAGGGGCTGCGCGGCGAGATCGCCAAGAACGTGGAGCTGCGGACCGCCGGGGCGCGGCCGGCCGGGGAGATCTACACCGGCGTGCTGTACGACGCGCTGGACCTGGCCACCCTGGACGCGGCCGCGCGGGCGCGGGCCCGGGAGTCGCTGCTGGTGTTCTCGGGGCTGTGGGGCGCGGTGGGGATCGGTGACCGTATCCCCTCCTACCGGTGCTCCATGGGCGTCAAGCTGCCCGGGCTGGGAGCGCTGGGGGCGTACTGGCGGGGGCCGATGGCCACGGCGATGCCGGCGGCCGCGGGCGACGGGCTGGTGCTGGACCTGCGGTCGTCGGCGTACGCGGCGGCCTGGAAGCCGAAGGGGGACGTGGCGGGGCGGACGGCGACCGTGCGGGTGCTGCACGCGCAGACCGACGCGGCCGGGGTCGAGAAGCGGTCCGTCGTCAGTCACTTCAACAAGGCGACGAAGGGGCGGATCGTACGGGACCTGCTCGTGTCGGGGGCGGCCCCGGCCGGGCCCGCGGAGCTGGTCTCGGTGCTGCGGGATCTGGGCCACGTGGTGGAGGTCTCGGCTCCGGAGAAGGCCGGGAAGGCGTGGGCGCTGGATGTGGTGGTGAGGCAGATCCACTGAGCGTTGCACGCTTCGCAACGCTCGTTGCGCACTGCGCCTGTCGGCGGCAGGATGACGGCATGACTTCCGTACTGGACCTTGCGCCCGTCGTCCCCGTCGTTGTCCTGGAGGACGCCGCCGACGCGGTGCCGCTCGCGCGTGCGCTGGTCGCGGGCGGGCTGCCGGCGATCGAGGTGACACTGCGGACCCCCGCCGCGCTCGACTGCGTCCGGGCCATCGCCGCGGAGGTGCCGGACGCGGTGGTCGGGGCCGGCACGGTGATCTCCCCGGCGGGCGTGGACGACGCGGTCGCGGCCGGGGCGCGGTTCCTGGTGAGCCCGGGGTGGACGGACGCGCTGCTGGACGCGATGACGGCGTCCGGGGTTCCGTTCCTGCCGGGGGTTTCGACGGCCTCGGAGGTCGTGGCGCTGCTGGAGCGCGGCGTGCGCGAGATGAAGTTCTTCCCGGCGGAGGCGGCGGGCGGCACGGCGTACCTGAAGTCCCTGGGCGCCCCGCTGCCCCAGGCGCGCTTCTGCCCCACGGGCGGCATCACGCCGGCCTCGGCGCCGTCGTACCTGGCACTGGGGAACGTGGGGTGCGTGGGCGGCACCTGGATGCTCCCGGCCGACGCGCTGGCCGCGAAGGACTGGGGCCGGGTGGAGACGCTGGCCCGGGAGGCGGCGGCGCTGCGGCGCTGACCCCGCCGGGGGCCCGGGGCCGGCCCCGGGAAAGCACAGCGTGCGGTGCCGGACGCCGTTCCCGCGGGGACCGGCGTCCGGCACGGCTCACCGCAGGTGCGACGTGTCGTTCAGCAGGCGCAGCGACGCGTTGCCGTCCGCGTAGTACGCCACCGCCGACAGCGACGCCGCCGAGAGTTCCATGCGGAACAGGGACTCGGGCGGAGCGCCCAGAGCCAGGCGTACGAGCGTCTTGACCGGGGTCACATGGGTGACCACCAGGACCGTGCGGCCCGCGTAACGGGCGATCAGCTTGTCGCGCGTCGTCGAGACCCGTCGCGCCACCGTCGCGAAGCTCTCGCCGCCGCCCGTCGGCGCCGCCTTCGGGGAGGCCAGCCAGGCGTCCAGGTCCGCGGGGTGGCGCTCGCGCACCTCGCCGAACGTCAGGCCCTCCCACGCCCCGAAGTCCGTCTCGCGCAGGCCCTCCTCGACGTGTACGTCCAGGCCGAGCCGCGCCGCCACCGTGTCCGCCGTCTCGCGGCAGCGCCTGAGCGGGGAGCTGACGATCTCCTGGACGGTGCCGCGCGCGGCCAGGGAGGCGGCGACCGCCTCGGCCTGGCGGCGGCCGACCGCCGACAGCCCGGGGTCCGAACCGCCGCTCCCGGAGAACCGCTTCTCGGGGGTGAGCGCGGTCTCGCCGTGGCGCAGCAGGACGAAGGTCGCGGGCGTGCCCAGGTCGGCGGAGGCACCCCAGCCCACGGCGGGGGCGGTGACGGGCTCGGCCTCCGAGGCGTCCGGCAGGGTCAGCGGCTCGGCCACCGCCCGCCCCAGCGCCGCCCGGGCCTTGGCGGCGCCGGCCACCGCGTCGCCCACCACCCGGGGAGGGCCGGAGACCAGGTCGGCCGTGGAAGCCGACGGCTCCCACTTCTTGCCCTTCTTGCCCGCGTCCATCGCCTCGTTGGCGAGCCGGTCGGCGTGCTTGTTCTTCTCCCGGGGGATCCACTCGTAGGTGACCCGGACCCGCGGGAAGACGGTCGCCGCCTCGGCCGCGAGCGGCTTCATGTCCGGGTGCTTGATCTTCCAGCGGCCGGACATCTGCTCGACGACGAGCTTGGAGTCCATGCGGACGTGGACGGTCGCGTCCGGCGCGAGCGCGTGCGCGGCGCGGAGCCCGGCGATCAGACCCTTGTACTCCGCGACGTTGTTCGTGGCGACGCCGATGTACTCGGCGGTCTCGGCGAGCGTCTCCCCCGTCTGCGGGTCGAGGACGACCGCGCCGTAGCCGGCGGGGCCCGGGTTGCCCCGGGAGCCGCCGTCGGCCTCGATGACGAGGCTGCGTCCCATGACTACAGGCCGGACTCGGACGTACGGACAAGGATGCGGCGGCAGTTCTCGCACCGCACGACCGCGTCGGGGGCCGCGGCCCGCACCTCGTTGACCTCGGTGATGTTGAGCTCCAGCTGGCAGCCCTCGCAGCGGCGCTGGTAGAGGCGGGCCGCGCCGACGCCGCCGGACTGGACGCGGAGCTTCTCGTACAGCTTGAGGAGGTCGGCGGGGATGGTGCCCGAGGCGACCTCGCGCTGCTTGGTCACCGTGGCGACCTCGGCGTCGATCTGCTCGAACGCGGCGTCGCGGCGCGCGGTCGCGTCGTCGGCCTTGGCCTGGACGGAGGCGACGCGGCCGGACAGCTCGGCGACACGTTCCTGCAAGGACTCGCGGCGCTCCATGACCTCGAGGACGACGTCCTCCAGGTCGCCCTGGCGCTTGGCGAGCGAGACGAGCTCGCGCTGGAGGTTCTCCAGGTCCTTGGGGGACGAGACGGCGCCGGAGTCGAGGCGCTGCTGGTCGCGCACGGCGCGCTGGCGGACCTGGTCGACGTCCTGCTCGGCCTTGGTCTGCTCGCGGGTGGTGTCGCTCTCCTCGGTCTGCGCGGCGACCAGCAGGTCGCGGAGCTGCGCGAGGTCCTTGGTGAGCGATTCGAGCTCGGCGTGCTCGGGGAGGGAGTTGCGCCGGTGGGCGAGCTGGGACAGGCGCAGGTCGAGGGCCTGGACGTCGAGAAGACGGATCTGGTCGGCGGGCGCGGCGTTCAGTTGGGGGCTCCAGAAGGATCAAAGGGGGCGCGCGAGGCGCTCGTCGGAAGGGCGGTCGTGGGGGCGTGGTGGGAGGTCCAGGGGTCGGTGACGGTCTTCGAGACGTGGACGCGCAGGTCCCACCCGTGGCGGTCGGAGATCTCGTCGAGCTGTGCGGCGGCCTGCTCGCACCAGGGCCATTCGGTGGCCCAGTGCGCGGCGTCGATCAGCGCGAGGGGGGTCTGTTCGCGGGCCTCGGACGCCGGGTGGTGGCGCAGGTCCGCCGTGACGAAGGCGTCGACGCCGGCGGCCCGTACGTCGGCGAAGAGGCTGTCGCCCGAGCCGCCGCTGACGGCGACGGTGCTGATGAGCGCGTCCGGGTCGCCGGCGACGCGGACGCCCTGCGCGGTGGCGGGCAGGCGGGCGGCGACGCGGGCGGCGAAGTGGCCCAGGGTGGCCGGCGGGTCGAGTTCACAGACGCGGCCGAGGCCCCGGCGGCCCGCGGGGTCGGTGGGGTCGGGGACGAGGGGGCCGGTGACCCGCAGGTCCAGCGCTCCCGCGAGGGCGTCGGAGACGCCGGGGTCGGCGCTGTCGGCGTTGGTGTGGGCGACGTGCAGCGCGATGTCGTTCTTGATCAGGGTGTGCACGGCACGGCCCTTGAAGGTGGACGCCGCGACCGTCGTCGTACCGCGCAGATAGAGCGGGTGGTGGGTGACGAGGAGGTCCGCGCCGAGCTCCACGGCTTCGTCGACGGTCTCCTGGACCGGGTCGACGGCGAACAGGACCCTGCTCACCCCGGCGTCGGGATCGCCGCAGACCGTACCGACCGCGTCCCAGCTCTCGGCCCGCTCCGGGGGCCAGAGGGCGTCGAGCGCGGCGATGACTTCAGACAGACGGAGCACGCAGACAGGTTACCTGCGCCACGTGCCCCGCCCGCCATGGCGTAGGCGGCCCGCCCGGCCGGCCCCACTTGATCGAATACACGCGCAGGCCGTCGGGGACCCGCCCGGCGGCGGTCGCACCGGGCCCGAGGCGCCAGGTCCCGTCCGGAACGTCCTTGGCCTGCCCGTTCCTCACGGCGCCGGGCTTCTTCCGGAGGGCGTTGTCCTCGGCGTTGTCCCGGCCGGTGGCCTCGGGGCCGCCGTAGACGCCGTAGACGCTGGTGAGGATCCGGCCGGCGTCCGCCTCGCCGATCCTCCCGGGGCCGATCCCGGCGGTGAGGTCGTGATCCGCCGGTTCGCCGGGCCCGGCAGGCCCGCGTCCTCGCGGACGGCGCCGATGAGGGAGGTCTTCGCGTACGGGCGGATCCTGCCGGGGAGGCGGGGAGGCGGCGGACCGTCGAGAGGGCGGGCTTCCCGGTGCCGGTGCCGAGGCGCTCCGCCTTCTTCTCCGCAGCCTCGGCCGGGTCTGCCTCACGCACAGCCCCCGGCGCATCCCCCAGCACACCCGCCCCCGCCTCCTCAGCCGAACCGGGCGATAGCCACCCTTATGTGTGAAGTGCACGGTCTCGTGCTGTTCGGCAGGGAGGGGAAAACTAGCTTCGGTCGCCGGAGGTGACTGACGATGACGGCCCCTGCCATCGAGACCGCCGCTGACGGCGACGCGCTGGGCGCGGCGGTGTTCACGATCGCCGCTGACGGTTCCTACGGCGCGCGGCTGGCGGGCGAGGGGAACGCGCGGTTCCCCGAGCGGTGGACGCTCGACGGACCCGAGCCCTACGCCGTGCCGCTCCCCGCCGACCAGCCCGAGGAGCCGGACACCGGGCTGCTGCCGCTGGCGGACGGGCGGGTGCTGATCCACCGGCGCCACGGCGGCGCCTCGCACTTCTTCGGCGGTGGCGGCGGCCGGCACTCCTTCTCGCTGCTGTATCCGACGGGGCCGCGGACCGGGGAGCTGCCCGTCGGCGCGGTCGAGTGCGAGCGGCTCACGCTGCTGCCGCCGGCCCCGGACGGCAGTCGCGCGTACGCCCTGGCCGTGGGCGGGGATTCCACCACCGTATGGCTGGTGGCGGGCGGTGCCTTCGGGCCCGAGCGCGTCGCCGAGGTCGCGGGACGCTGCTCGGGGGGCGTATGGCTCGACCGTACGGGGCGGATGCTCGCCCTGGACCGGGAGGCCGACGGGGTGACGAAGGCGGTGGCCGTCGACCTGGAGCGGGGCGGGGAGGTGACGCCGCTGCTCCAGATCGCGGAGGACAGCAACGACCGGCTGCTGCTCGCCGACGCGGACAGCGGGCTGCTGCTGATCAGATCGGACGCGCCGGGGCACGACCGGCTGGGCTGGGGCGTGCTGGGGAGCATGCTTCCGGTGCGCTTCCCCGAGTGCCTGGGGCCCGCCGACTGCGCGGTGACGCCTTTCGCGGTGCAGCCGGGGCAGGAGCTGATGCCGGAGAGCTGCGCGGTGGCGCTGCGGATCGACGGGGCGGCGGGGAGCTGGGTCGGGGTGTGGCGTCCTTCCGGGCGCAGGCTGCACCACCTCGCGGCGCCGGCGGGGTGGCTGGCGGGGGCCGGGCTCTGGACGCGCGAGGGGGTGCTGCGACTGCCGTACGCGACGGGTGCGGTGCCGTGCGGGGTGGCCCGCGTCGAAGCCCCGGAAGACGTGGTGATCACCGAAACCGCACCAGCGGAACGCGCAGGTGGGGAACCATTCGCGGCCGGGGAGACTCCTGTGGTGTGCAAGCCCGTACCGCTTCAGCAGGCGCCCCTCACCGGGCGCGGGGCCCGTGATTAGACTCGGGCCGGGGCTACGCAGCCGTTTCGGCTGGACGCCGACGGTGACGGCGGGGCGGGCCTTGCACCACCTGAAAGTGATCGCAGCGATTCCAGGGGACCTCCCACCATGTCTGAAGCCCGAACCGACACGATCCAGACGCGGCCGCAGCCTTCGGCCGCCGAACGGGACGCCGCCGGCCGCTCCGGAAAGCACCGAGGGGGCGCGGCCACGACGGAGGATTCCAGCGCTCCGGCCCACGGCCGCCACCGCCGCCCGTAGGCGCGGCGTCAGGCGCGCTCCACGCGTGTCCAAGAGCATCGGACGGGCCCGGGAAACCGGGCCCGTCCGGCGTTCGGGGCCCGGAAACCGGGGCGCGGCCGCCGCGCCAGTACATTTGTCCCGGCCCGGTCCGTACAAGCGCATCTGCCGGGGCACCGCCCCCGCTCCATAACGTCGTCCGCATGACGACGACAAGGGACGACGGACCCGCGGTGAGCTTCGCGGGGGTGGTCAAGAGCTTCGGCGCGGTACGCGCCCTGGACGGGATCGGACTGGAGATCCGGCGCGGCGAGACCGTCGCGCTGCTCGGCCGCAACGGGGCGGGCAAGTCGACCGCCCTCTCGCTGCTGCTCGGCCTCGACGAGCCCGACGAGGGCCGGGTCCGCCTCTTCGGGGACAGCCCGGCGCGGGCGGTACGGGCCGGACGGGTCGGAGCGATGCTCCAGGACGGCCGGCCGGTTCCGCGGGTGACGGTGCGTGAGCTGGTCGCGTTCGTGGCGAGCACCTACCCGGACCCGATGCCGGTCGCCGAGGCGCTGGACCTCGCCGGGCTGGGCGAGTTCGGGAACCGCCGGGTCGACAAGCTCTCCGGCGGCCAGACGCAGCGCGTCCGCTTCGCCGTCGCCCTCGCGGGCTCCCCCGAACTGGTCGTCCTGGACGAGCCGACCGCCGCCCTCGACGTGGAGGCCAGGCGCGCCTTCTGGGAGTCGATGCGGGCCTACGCCGGCCGCGGCAACACCGTGCTCTTCTCCACCCACTACCTGGAGGAGGCCGACGACAACGCCGACCGCATCGTCGTCGTCGACCGGGGCCGGATCGTCGCCGACGACAGCGGTGACCGCCTCAAGCGCGCGGCCGGCGGCAGCCTCGTCTCCTTCGACGTAGACGTAGACGTGACGGACGGGGCCGGTGACGGGCTCGTGCTGCTGCCCGGCGTCGTCTCGGCCGAGATACGCGGCGGCCGGGCGTACCTGCGTACCGACGACTCCGACGCCACCGTGACCGCCCTCGCCGGACTCGGCGCGCTCCGCGGCCTCGAAGTGGCCCCGGCCTCCCTCGACGACGCCTTCCTCAACCTCACCGGGGAGTCCGTGTGATGACCGCGTACATCAGGCTCGAAATACGCCGCACCCTGCGCGACCCCGGCTTCGTCGTCTTCGGCGTCGGGATGCCGGTGCTGATGTACCTGCTCTTCACCAACGTCGGCAGGACCGCGGAGGCCGACGGCGCCACCTGGCGGGTCTACGCCATGGTCGGCATGGCCGCGTACGGGGCCCTCGGCGCCGCCGTCTCCATCGGCACGGGCGTCGCCTCCGACAAGGCGCTCGGCTGGCTGCGGCAGCTGCGGGTCACCCCGCTGGACCCGAAGCGGGTGGTGCTGGGCCGGGCGATCAGCGGTTCGGTGACCGTGCTGCCGGCGGTCCTGGCGGTGCTGGCGGCGGGCGCCGTGGTCAACGGCGTACGGCTCGACGCGTGGCAGTGGGCGGCGCTGGCCCTGCTGCTGTGGCTCGGCGCGCTGCCCTTCACCCTGCTCGGCCTGGGCAACGGCTACCGGCTGACCGCCCAGACCGCCGGCCTCGTCAACGTGGCCTGCCTGATGGGGCTCTCCCTCCTCGGCGGGCTGTGGTTCCCCACCGAGCTCTTCCCCGGCCGGCTGCGCGCGCTCGCCGAGTACAGCCCGGCCCACCGCTTCGCGGACCTCGGCTGGTCCACGACGGAGGGCAGCGCGCCCGACCCGGTGACGGTCGCGGTCCTCTGCTGCTGGCTGCTGGTCTTCGGGGCGTACGCCGTGGTCTCCTACCGTCGGTCGGCCAGGACGGCATGAGCAGCCTGGCGGTACGGGAGGAGACGGTGGCCGTGGGCCGCGCGAACTGCAACGAGCTGCAAATGCCCGGTCCGCCGAGCGGCTACGCGATGCTGCCGTGGCTGCTGTTCGGGCTCGGCGGCCTGTCCAACCTGATCCAGGGCAAGACGCCGAATCCGTGGTTCGGCGGGATCGGACTGCTCGCCTTCAACTCCCTCTACGTCTACGTGGTGTTCAACGCCTTCGACGAGCGCAGGCGCAAGCACCCGTCGGTGCCGGCGGCCCTGGCCTGCATGGCGGCCGTCACCTACGCGCTGGCGTACGCCTACGGCGGCCCCTGGCGGCTGCTCTTCCCGCTGCTCGCCCTCGCCTGCGGGACGATCCTGCGCGACAAGGTGCTCATCGTGGTGCTGAGCGCCGTCTCCGGCTCCGCCGGGTACATCGCGAGCGGGGACGGCGGCCGGGTCTGGGACTCCGCCGCCGTCGGCTACGGCACCTTCATCACCGGTCTGGTGACCGCCACCGTCCTCTCGCTGTCCACGACGGTCCGTGAACTGCGCGCCACCCGCGAGCAACTGGCCCGCTCCGCCGTCGAGAAGGAACGCCTGCGCTTCTCCCGCGACCTGCACGACCTCCTCGGGCACACCCTCTCCGTCATCGTCGTGAAGTCGGAGGCCGCCCGCCGCCTCGCTCCGCGCGACCTGGACGCCGCGCTCGTCCAGGTCTCCGACATCGAGTCCGTCGGCCGCCAGGCCCTGACCGAGATCCGCGAGGCCGTCACCGGCTACCGCGAGGGCAGTCTGGCCACCGAGCTGGACAGCGCCCGGTCGGTCCTCGGCGCCGCCGGCATGGAGCCGGTCGTACGCCGGACGGGCCCGCCCCTGTCCCCGCAGACGGAAGCGCTGCTCGGATGGGTGGTGCGGGAGGCCGTCACCAACGCCGTGCGGCACAGTGGAGCGGACCGCTGCGAGATCGTGGTGGACAGCTCGTCCGAACGCGTCCATGTGAAGATCACCGACAACGGCCGCGGCGTAAGCTCCGGGCAGCCCGCCACCGGCGGCACGGGCCTGAAGGGGCTCACCGAACGCCTCGCGGCGGCCGGCGGCACGCTCGACGCCGGCCCCTCCACCCGCGGCGGCTTCCTGGTGAGCGCCGAACTGCCCGTGGGCACCGACCTCGAACCGGAACCAGAACTGGAGCCCACCCCATGATCAGAGTCCTCCTCGCCGAGGACCAGGGCATGATGCGCGGCGCCCTCGCCCTGCTGCTCGGCCTGGAGCCGGACATCGAGGTCGTCGCCCAGGTGTCCGCGGGCGACCAGATCGTGGACGCCGCCCTCACGTCCCGCCCCGACGTGGCGCTCCTCGACATCGAGCTCCCGGGCCTCAGCGGGCTCGACGCCGCCGCGCTGCTGCGCGACCAGGCCCCCGACTGCCGGGTGCTGATCCTCACCACCTTCGGCAGGCCCGGCTACCTGCGCCGCGCGATGGAGTCCGGCGCGGCGGGCTTCCTGGTCAAGGACGGCCCGGTGGAGGAGCTGGCGGTGACGATCCGGCGGGTGCTGACCGGCGAGACCGTCATCGACCCGGTGCTCGCGGCGGCCGCCCTCAGCTCCGGGCCCAGCCCGCTCACCGCGCGCGAGTGCGACGTACTGAACGCGGCGGTGGACGGGGCGACCGTCGCGGACATCGCCGGGAAACTGCACCTGTCCGAGTCGACCGTACGGAACTACCTGTCGTCGGCGATCGGCAAGACCGGCACCCGCAACCGCATGGAGGCGGTACGGGCGGCGAGGCAGCAGGGCTGGCTCTGACCCCTTCTCCCGCGTTCTCCCGCGTTCTCCCGCGCTACGCCTGCTTCCTGCGGTGGCGCGGCAGCCAGACCAGCATCAGCACCACCCCCGTGAGCAGCGCCCCCGCCCCCACCCTGAACGCCAGCGCGTATCCCGCCGTCAGCGCCTGCGCGCCCGCCTCGCCCGCCGTCCTGGACGCCGCGACCGTCGACAGCACCGCAAGGCCGAGCGCGCCGCCCATCGTGCGGGAGGTGTTGATCATCCCCGAGAGGAGCCCGGCGTCGCCCGGCTCGCCGCCCGACGTCGCGAGCGAGGCCAGCGGGGTGGAGGCGAGGCCCGCACCGGCCATCATCAGGACGCCCGGGCCGAGGATGGCCGTGAGGTACGTCCCTTCGGCGCTCATCGTGGACTGCCACGCCATTCCGCCCGCCGCCACCAGGGCGCCGGTGATCGCGACCCGGCGGGCACCGGCCCTGGCCATGAGGCGCGGGGCCAGCTTCGAGCCGAGGACGATGCTCAGCGAGCTGGGGACGAGGGCGAGCCCGGCGCCGAGCGGGGTGTAGCCCAGCACGTTCTGGGCGTACAGCGTCATGAAGAACCACATGGAGAACATCGCGGAGCCGTTCACGAACATCGCCGCGTTCGCCGCCGAGACCGCCCGCACCCGGAAGAACTTCAGCGGCATCAGCGGTGCCGCGGTCCGCGCCTCCACCGCCACGAAGGCGCCGAGGAGGGCCAGTCCGACGGTCAGCGGGACCAGGGTGGCCGCCGCCGCCCAGCCCTCGGCCTCGGTCTGCGCGATCCCGTACGCCAGGGTCGCGAGCCCGGCCGTGACCAGCAGCGCGCCGGGCAGGTCCAGGCGCCGGCCGTCCCTGGAGTGGCTCTCGACGAGCCACAGGGCCGCGCCGGCGAGGACCAGCGCGCCGACCGGCACGTTGATCAGCAGCACCCAGCGCCAGGACAGCGCGTCCGTCAGTACGCCGCCGACGAGCCCGCCCGCGGCCCCGCCGCCCGCGCCGACCGCCGACCACGTCCCTATGGCCCGCGTCCTGGCGGGTCCCTCGGGGACGGCCGAGGTGAGGATGGTGAGCGTCGCGGGCGCCAGCACCGCCGCGCCGAGTCCCTGCACCGCGCGGGCGGCCAGCAGGTGCCAGTCCTCCTGCGCGAGCCCGCCCGCGAGGGACGCCGCGGTGAACAGGCCGAGCCCGGTCAGGAAGGTCCGCTTGCGGCCGAACAGGTCGGCGGCGCGCCCGCCGAGGAGCATGAACCCGGCGAAGGCGATCGAGTACGCGTTGACCACCCATTGCAGGCCGATCGCGCTCAGCCCGAGGTCCGCGCGCATCGAGGGCAGCGCGACGTTGACGACGGAGACGTCGAGGACGACGAGGAACTGTCCCGCGCAGGCCGCCAGGACCACGGCCCAGGTCCGCTGGGGGCGCGGTGGGCGGGAGGAGGCGCGGGCGGGCTCGGTGTCTGTGTGCGGCTGGACCATGGGTGTCATGGTCCCAGGTGCCTGTCGGCCCGTACATCCTGCCACCGGCGTACGCCCGCAGTCCTGGGCCCTCCTGACAGAACGTCAGGATTTCGCGCGGTCGCCGAGTTACTGAAAGGGGGAGGTGGCGGCCTGGATTCCGGGTGCCGGCCGGGGCGGGGGCGAGGGCCCTCACGCTCGCCGGGGCGTACCGCGCCGGGCTCCGGACGGTTGGTGTGTCTTGACTGCGGACGCGCCTGTAACAGAAGCTGTTGCAGCAAGGAGGAAGCAATGGCGGCGAACAGCCGTTTGACCATCGCGACGCACGCACTGGCCTGGCTGGCACTGGCGCAGCGCCGTGGCCAGGAGGTGCTCACCTCGGAGCAGGTCGCGGCCAGCGTCAACACCAACCCCGTGATCATCCGGCGCAGCCTCGGTGACCTGCGGCGAGCCGGTCTGGTGGAGGTCCGCCACGGCGCCGGCGCGGGCTGGAGCCTGGCCCGCGGGCCGGAGGAGATCACCCTGCTCGAAGTGCACGACGCCGTCGGCGCGCAGCCGCCGTTCGGCCTGCACCGCACCGAGCCCAACCTGGAGTGTCCGGTAGGCCGGGGCATCCGGCCCGCTCTGAGCGAGGTCTACGGCCGGGCCGAGCAGGCCATGCGGCGGGAGCTGGCGGGCACGTCGATCGCCGACGTACTGCGCGAGACGCTGGTGAACTAGCCGTCAGGCCGGCGGCCGGGCGGTCGCCGTGTCGCATACCGCTTGTTGTAACAAAAATTGTTCCAGCAACTGAACGAGGAGCGAGGCTGTTGAAACCCTTACGGTGTCCGGTCGTCGAACTGCGGCAGTACACCCTGCGCCCAGGGCAGCGGGACGTACTGATCGAGTTGTTCGACCGGGAGTTCGTCGAGCCCCAGGAGGCAGTGGGCATGACCGTCCTGGGGCAGTTCCGCGACCTGGACGACCCCGACCGGTTCGTCTGGCTCCGCGGCTTCGACGACATGCCGCGCCGCGCCGAGGCGCTGGAGAGCTTCTACGGCGGGCCGGTCTGGCAGGCGCACCGCGACCGGGCCAACGCGACGATGACCGACTCCGACGACGTCCTGCTGCTGCGGCCGGCCTCGGCGCGCGGCGGGTTCCCCGTCCCGGCCGGCGCCCGGCAAGCCCCCGGCGAACCGGCGGCATTGACACCGTCATCGCCACCACCGCTGGTCCTCGCCACGATCTGGTACGGCCACGGTCCGTTCGACACCGCGTTCGTCGAGTTCTTCGAGCAGCGGGTACGGCCCGTCCTGGCCGAGACCGGCGGCGAACCACTGGCGTACCTGCGGTCGGAGCACGCCCCGAACACCTTCCCGGCGCTGCCGGTACGGACGGACGAGGAGGTCTTCGTATGGTTCGCGCGTTTCGCCGGCGAAGGCCGCATCGACGACCACCTGAACCGCCTGCGGCGTTCGGAACGCTGGCGCGAGGAGGTGCTGCCGACCCTTTCGAAACGATGGGCCAGGACCCCGCAGCGGCTACGGCTGGCGCCCACGGAGCGGTCGATGCTGCGGTGAGTCACGAGGGGAGCCGGCAAGTGGAAATCGGCCTCGTCGCCATCGCGGCACGTCCGGTCCGCACTGCCTGACCATTGCTCAGCCGTTGTTCCCGGGCCGGGGGTCGAAGCGGGGTGACTGCCGGCAGACGATTGACCTGATCGCCTTCATGCCCCGGATCGGAACGCGAGCACAAGAAGGCCCACTGTGGATTCTTCACGGAGGGCCTTCTCCGCAGGCAGCCCAACCGAAACCTGGAACCGGCCTCGTGGCCTCACTCCTTGGGGACGGTGCCGACACATTCGGAGAACGGGCCGTTCTGCACGCATTCGAACAGCGCGCTCCACTTGCCGCCTTCATTGGCACCCGCAGCCACCGTACCGGAACACGACGGATCAGAAAGACCCCGGGAAGATCCCTCCGGCCAGCCGGCCTCACTCGTGCGGCTCTCTATTTTATTGACACATGACGTGGGCGCCCCGAGACGCTTGACTTCTTCCATGAATTCCAGTAATTGAGGATTCTCGAGAGCGCCCTCCAGCTGGTCCACCGTTGCCTGCGCGTCGTTCCGCTCATCCTCCGGCACCTTCTGGTTCTGGACTGTCACCAGCGCCTTGCTGTTCTTCTCCACGACCTGCTTGATATTTTCTTGATCCTTCGGATTCTTCGGCTTCGTGTTCGGTTGCTGAGTTTCCCTCGGTGCGTCGATGGTCTTCTGTACGCCTTTCTCGACCTTCTTTTGTTCCTTCGGATCTGACCCGCCGATGCCGCAGCGCCTTGGACGGCGCCGAGGATGTCGATGGCGCGACGGCCCACGGCGGGCCCCTCCGGATGCAGTCCCGCGTGGCGTTCGTCAAACTGATCGCGAAGTACGGCCCCGTACCGGTGGTTTCGACAGGCTCGCAGCCAGTCGCGGCTCTGCCGCCGGCTGCGGCCGGGATGCGGGCTGCCAGGTTGCCCGTCTGCCCGTACGGCGGAACGTGGATCCCCCATCCGCGCGAGGCCGGGAGCCGGGCCCGTGACGAGCTCACCGATGAAGCGACCGCGGAGCTGGAGATGATCGAATTCCTCGTGTGCCTGCGTTCTCATATCGACAGCGAGGCCGGGTCGGTGTGCGGTGTCGGCGGTCAGTCGACGATCGGGATGATGCCGGATGCCTGATTCCGCACTCGTGCAACTCACCCGGCCGACGCGCCGCGATTGGTGTCATGGCCTGCTGCCGCCCGTCGTCGCATGGCTGACCACGAACCTCATCGCCTGGCTGGTCGCGAAAGCATCGATCGCCGACGATGGATCCAAAGTGGCTTATTGGTCCACGAACGGCCGCCGTCGCTGGGATTCTGAACACTACCTCTCCATAGCCGAGACCGGCTACGAGATGTTTCGGTGCCGGGAACGCTACGCTGACTTTCCCGACGTCATATGCGGAAATGTGGCCTGGTTCCCCGGATACCCCATGTCGGTCCGGGCGTTTTCCGCCACTGGATTTTCCCGCGAGATATCCGCTGTTGTCGTCACCGAACTGTCTCTGCTCGGTATGTTCGCGGTGCTGTGGTGGTTGCTCGGCGCCCGGCTCACCTGGGCCACGGGCCTCACCCTCGCCATTGGTGCGGTATTCCCGGGCGGTATCTACTTCCACGCAATGTTCCCGATCGCCATCGGAACGTTGGCGCTGCTCGTGTGTGTCGCCGGACTGAAGGGGGGCTCCTGGGGAATTGCTGGCGCTGGGGGTTTCGTGGCGGCCTCCTGTCATCTTGTCGGCGCTGTCGCTGCCGGCATGCTCCTGCTGAGCGCGCTCTTCGCCTGGCAAAAGGACGCGTGGCCGGTACGGTTCGCGAAGGCCGGGATGTCGGCGGTTCTCGCCGGCTGTGGCGTGCTCTGGGCCAAATGGCTCATGTGGCAGGGCACCGGCCGCTGGGACGCGTACGAGGAAATGCAGCAATACGGCTACGGGCAAGGCGATCTACGTCACCCCTTCGACGAGATGAGACAGGCCTACAATGTTGCGTTCAGTGACGGGTACAGGGCGGAAGGGCACCCGACGTGGCTGGTGGAGCACAGTCTCGCCGCGCACAGGCCCCAGCTCTGGCTGAATATCGCTTTCATACTGCTCATATTGATGACGGCCGCGGTTCGACTCGTCCGGAAACGTCGGCTTGAGGTCGAGGAGTGGGCCGCTTTGATCCTGACGGTGGCGATCTTCATGCTGCCGTTCTTCGCCGGCGCGAAACTTTCCTGGTATCGCAATCATGCGCAGATGTTCGTCGGTCTCATACTGGTCAGGCACATGCCCCGATGGATTCAGGTGTCACTGTTGGCTGTTTGCTTGATTCAGTACGCTTTTTTGGGGGCTATGTTCTTCGCCGGGGTGCTGGTGTAACCGGCCTTGCCAGCAATGGTTGCCCCGAACCGGCTCACCGCACAGGAAACGATCCCCACTACTGTTCCTCGTCCGTGTCACGAGCGACGAAATAGGCGGGCCGGGCTTGGACGCCGGTGTAGATACGGGCCACGTACTCGCCAAGCATCCCCAAGCAGAAGAGCTGAACAGCACCGAAGAACAGCGCGGTGATGATCAAAGAGGTCCAGCCGGGCAGGGTGTTTCCCGTGGCGTAGACGATAAGGGTCCAGATAAGGAATGCGAGGCAGACGAAGAAGCTGAAGGCGCCGAGCGCAGTGGCCAAGCGCAGCGGGGTCGCCGAGAAGCTGGTGATGCTGTCAAATGCCAGCAGGAGCATTCTACGCAAGGGGTATTTGGTGGTGCCAGCCACTCGCGCTTCGCGCCGGTAGGCGATCTGGCCGCTGGGGAAGCCGAGCCAGGGGATGAGCAGACGATAGGTCTGCTGCCGGTCGGGGAGAGTTTTGAGGGTTTCCACGACAGGGCGGGAGAGAAGGCGGAAATCCCCGGCCTGAGCGGGGACGAAGGAGCCTGCCAGGCGGCGCATGAGCCAGTAGTAGGCGGCGGCTGTTCGTCGTTTGAACCCGGTGTCGGCGGAGCGGTCGATACGGACGGCATAGACGACGTCCAGGCCGTCAGCCCGGGCCATGGCGAGCATTTCGGGAATGAGTTCCGGCGGGTCCTGGAGATCCGCGTCGATACTGATCACATAGGCGCCGCGGGCACGGTGCAATCCGGCAGTGAGAGCGGCTTGGTGGCCGCTGTTTCGCCGTAGGGTCACGATGCGCAGCTGGGGCCAGGCGGTGCGGAGATCTTCCAGCAGATGAGGAGTCCCGTCGGCCGAGCCGTCATCGACGGCGAGGACCTCGTACGGCTGGCCGCACCCGTCCAGTACCGGTCGGAGCCGCGCCGCCAGAACAGGCAGGGCCTCCTCTTCGTTGAAGATGGGAACCACGATCGACAGAGCGACCGATTCCCTGTGCGTGTCATACACAACATCATGATGCGGGAAGCGTCTGAAGTCGGCACTTCCAGAGACCGGAGCCCCTGTGCATGGGCACGTCGAGCATCGGATTCCGCGGCCCCCGGATGGCCGGTGCATCTTGGGTGAAGAGATCAGGGCCTCGGCGAAGTCGCCGTTTGTTCGTTTCGCCGCGACGGCCGAGTTTCCGCATACCGGTGAAGACGCAGCTCAGGCAGCCCGGCGGACCTCGTTACTCCAACTCGCCCGGGCAGTCCTACTTTCTGCGCCGGTCGGCCTTTCAGATTGGGAAGCTGCCGTGGTCCAGGACTGATGGTGAGGCTGACCTCGCCGAATGGCCGTTCGGGCTCTCTGTATCTGCGGGTCCGTTTCACAGCTTCTGCCAGGCGGCTTCGGGCCTGGAGCTTGCCAACGCCTGCCAATAGCGGATGTGCGGCACGCCAATGAGCCCTCATCGGGAAACCGACAAGGGCTCATGACGATCGAGGCCGGCCTCAGTCCTTGGGGATGTAGACCACACACGTAGAGGTCGAGAGTGGGTTGCGTTGCACACATACGAACAGTGAGCTCCACCGGCTGCTGGTGTCGCGGCCGCCCTCAGCCACCGCCGTGGTGCACGACGGATCAGCGAGCCCCGAGAGAGACCCCTCGGGCCAACCAGCCACACGCGTTCCGCCCTCTATTTTCTCGATACAGGCCGCGGATGGCTTGTATCGCTTGACTTCCTGTATGAATTCCAGGTATTTCGGATCCTCGAGCGCGCTGTTTAGCTGGTCCAGCGTTCTCGTCGCCTCGTTCCGCTCTTGCGACGACGCATTCGAGTCCTGGACTGTCACCAGCGCCTTGGTGGTCTTTTCCACGACCGTCGGGGGAGACGGTTGCTTTCCAGTCGGAGGGGGTTCCGTTGGCGTCGTCGGCTTCGTCGTCGTCGGCGGAGGCGTCGTCGGCTTCGTCGGCGTCGGTGTCGTCGGCGGCGGCGGCGTCGTCGCCGGCGGAGGAGGCGGAGGCGGCGGAGGCGGAGGAGGCGGAGGCGGAGGAGGCGGAGGCGGCGGAGGCGGAGGCGGCGGAGGCGGAGGCGGCGGAGGCGGAGGCGGCGGAGGCGGAGGCGGCGGAGGCGGCTGCTGACCGCCGCAGAGTGGCGGGAAGGCGGCGCACAACGCATCCTGAACACCACCTATCCAGCCCCCGATGTCCGGTAGAAAATTCGCGTATTTCTGCGGCAACGGTTCTCCACCGGGACTGAATGCCACAATTACATTGCCCGCTATCTTCTCGTACGCGGCCCGGTCCTGCTTCGATATCCTAGGAGCCTGGCTTATTTCCAGTGCTTGGTTGACCCCCGTCAGGGCTGTCGTGTACATGGCCCGGTCCTCGGGCTTCGTCTCCGGATCTTCGATCGCCTCCAGCGTCTTGGCCAGCGTATTACCCAGCTGCTCCTTCTCCTTCTCCGGGAGATTCGTTTCCTTTATCCCATCCACTGCTGCCTGGCCCAGCTCTTTGGGCTTCGCCGGTTCATCAGTCTCCACCGGCGGCTCTTCCGTCCGCGCCGGCGGCGGCTCTTCCGTCCGCGCCGGCGGCGGCTCTTCCGTCTGCGCCGGCGGCGGCTCTTCCGTCTGTGCCGGCGGAGGCGGAGGCGGCTCTTCCGTCTGTGCCGGCGGAGGCGGAGGCGGAGGCGGCTCTTCCGGTTCCGGCGGCGGGGGTGTGGGTTGAGCAGGTGCTGCCTTAGCTGGAGCGAGGGCATCAGGCGCCGCCACAGCAGTAGCCAGCCCTGTCGACAGTGCGAGCGCGGAGCTCAAGCAGGAGGCCCCAACAATGCAGGAGATTCGTCGCCGTGCGGTTTTGGGCATGATGACTCCAAGCGGGATGTGATGGGGGTGCTTTCCCTTGCGGACTCAGCCCTTGAGGCGGTCCAAGGCCACCGGAGATCCATTACTCAACGGCGCTTAAAGGTCACTCCTCCCACTGTTAGCCCCCTCGCCGCATCGTGCAACTCCGACACTATTGCCGGTGATGGCAGGCCCCGCAGTGGGCCCACAGTTGCTCGACGAGCTTGTTGTAGCGGGCGGTAGTGATCTCCGAGGAGCGTCCCGGACGGGCCGCGGAGATCCACAGCAGTCGGCCCTAGTCGTCTATGAGCGCGAGGAAGAGCAAGCCGTGGGCCTTGCGCTTGCCGCTGTAGTTGCGCCGGTTGTCTCTTCCGGTGCGGCGCCGGGTGCGGATCAGCGTGCCGGCGACCAGGACGACGTGGCCGCCCTGTCGGGTGGCTCTCTTCAGTGCGCGCTCCAGCCGCGGGGCCCGGGCGGCGAGCACGTGTGAATCACCTTCAGCACCCGACGGCGCGCCGTGACAGGGAAGATACGGTTGCGGCCCGCCATGTCGGCAAGCCGCTGGTCATGACGCAGGACAGCGAGGACGATCGTGGCGATCTGCCCGGGCGGCAGCTTCCGCCACCGCGAGCGGATCTTTTTCACATGGCCGGGCAGCAGGTCGCCGAGGAAGGCCAAGGTGGCCGTCGACAGCTGCAGACTGGACGGCACACAACCCTCTCAGCCCCCCGGCACCGGCTGGCTTTCTTTGACATGAACTACCAACTTCCTTTGAGAGTCGGGGTGTTAGGGCCTGCGCCGCAAGCCGTGGCCGTGAGCGGGGATGCACCCTCATAGCGTGGTGGTGGACTTCCCGTCGGCAAGTTTGCGCAGCCGGCGCCGCTCGGCCAACCGGTTCGACTTCGACCGCATCGCCTCCGAGCGAGCCGGCTCCAGTGATGAGGAATCCGGGTGCCTTGAGGTGTGCTGGTATGTGTCATCCAGCCCGTCGGAACCCTCGATCAGCGCCTCAAGCCCGGTGTCGAAGGCGACTTGGTCGGCCATGTGAACCCGTTCGTTACCGACGGTGTTACGGGCGACCTGCCAGCCCTCGTTCACCTCCCCGACCACCGCGTCGTCCGGCAGCAGCACGTCGTCGAAGTAGACCTCGTTGAAGAGCGAATCACCAGTGATCTCCTTCAGCGGCCGGATGTCGATGCCCTCGGCCGCCTTCATGTCGACGAGGAAGTAGGTGATCCCCTTGCGCTTCGGCGCGTCCGGGTCCGTACGGGCGAGCAGGATGCCGTAGTCCGCCCACTGCGCCGCGCTCGTCCATACCTTCTGCCCGTTGACGTGTCAGCCTTCGTCCGTCTTCTCCGCCCGCGTCCGCAGCGACGCGAGATCCGACCCTGCCCCCGGCTCCGAGAACAACTGACACCACAGCACCTCCCCGCGCAACGTCGGCCCCACGTACTGCTCCTGCTGCTCCGGTGTCCCGTATGCGATCAGCGAGGGCACAACCCAGGTCGCGATCCCGAGGTCGCTCACCTTTATCCCCGCCTCCCGCATCTCATGCTGTACGGCGAGTTGCTGTACGGGCCCCACCCCCAGTCCGTACGGCGGCGGCAGGTGCGGGGGCGGCGTACCCCGTGGCCGCGAGGGCGCGACAAGCGGCGCCCGGGTCGAGGCCGCGCGCGCCCGCGATCGCCTCGCGCGCCTGCTCCCTGTACGCGCCCGCTTCCGTAGGCAGCTCCAGCCGTAGCTCGCGCCGCGCCCCGGCCGCAGCGAGACGCGCGGCGCGCAGCCGGTGCGCGTCGCCCGGCCCGAGCAGTTGCCGCGCGACGAGTGCCCGGCGCAGGTAGAGGTGGGCGTCGTGCTCCCAGGTGAAGCCGATGCCGCCGAGAATCTGGATGCAGTCCTTGGCGCAGGAGTACGCGGCGTCGAGGGCGGTGGCTGCCGCGAGCGCGGCGACCAGCGCCCCGGCCTCAGTGTCCACGGCACGGGCCGCGTCCCAGGTGAGGGCCCTGGCTTGTTCGAGGCGTACGAGCATGTCCGCGCAGAGGTGCTTGACCGCCTGGAACTGCCCGATGGGCCGCCCGAACTGCTCGCGCACCTTGGCGTGTTCGACGGCGGTGTGCAGCGCCCAGCCGGCGGTCCCGCACGCCTCGGCGGCGTACAGCACGGCCGCGAGATCGCGGATGGTGTCACCCGCGTCATCGAGGGAGAGCAGGCGATCGGCGGGGACGACGACACCGTGCGCGGTGACCTCGGCAGTGGGGCGGGGCGGATCGGCGCTCTCGTGCGTACGGGCCACCAGTTCCCCTGCGTCCACCGCGAACCACGCGCCCCCGGCGGCCAGTACGAATACATCCGCCTGCGCACCGCCCAGGACGGGCAGCGCGGCCCCGTCGAGCCGGTAGCCACCGTCGACCGGCGTGGCGATGAGCGTCCCCGCACCGAGCGCGACGGCCCCGATGCGCTCGCCCGCCGCCAACGCGGCGACGAACCGCCCCTGACCGCCCCGCCGCAGCACCTCGGAGGCGAGCACGCTCGGCAGGTACGGCCCCGGGAGCGCGGCGCGCCCGGCCCCCTCCAGTACGACGGCGAGGTCGAGCAGCGTCCCTCCCCCGCCGCCGTACTCCTCGGGCAGATGAATCCCATGCAGGCCCTGCGCTGCGGCGCTGTCCCAGCACGCGGGCCGACGGCCTTCTTCTGTCCCGTCGAGCAGCTTCCGCACGGCCTCGGGCGGCACGGCCCGCGCGAGCCAGCGGCGTACGGAGTCCGCCAGGTCGCGATGCTCTTGCGTGATTCCGATACCCATGCGCGGCATAGCTAGAACACGTTTCAATCCGACGGAAGGTCAGGTGCGCGCTCGCCGCACCACTGTCCCGAGTGGCACACCCGCTGCCCGCGGCAGCCCTCACCGTGGTACCCGGCGCACGCGGCAAGCCTCGGAGGCCGCCCCGCCTCGGCCAGCCAGACACGCACCCCGAGGCCGTATTGCTGCCGGGGACCGAGTGAAACCGCACCTCAGGCTCGCTTCACTCCAACTCTGCTCCCGATGAACGCTATTGAATACCTATCACCGTCACCTATAGTTGGCATGGACACATCCGGCCATTGGGGAAGCGAAATCACAACTCCCCTTCCTGGTTCAGGATTTGATGCCAGTGAAAACACCACGACACAGGGGAATGCACGATGCGCATGAAGCGCGCCGTAGCACTCTTGGCTGCCGCGCCGGTATGACACTTGGAATGGCAACCCCGGCGAGCGCATATGCGTGCCAGACCGGCTATTTCTGCCTGTACTGCAACTCCAACCAGGCCGGCGCCCGGTGGACGACAGACACCGATCACCCTAATCCCGCAGGGGAAACCTTCGCACGTGGGCTGCGGGAGAGGGCGAGCCGGTGAAGAACAATGCCGCATCCGCCCAAAATGACTCGAGTTACTGCTACAGAGTTTACTGCAACTCATACTACGCCGGCCCGTACGACACCGTTAAGTCTTACTCGGCCAGGAACCTCGTGAACACGTACAACAACAACGCTTCCGTCAGAGGAGAAATTCGCTAGGAATCATCCTCTAGATTGGGGAAAGTATTCTGCAACCGTGATTGCGGTTACAGAATACCCCTCCCTTGCTGAGCATGAGCGGCCGACTCTGATGCACTACACGAATGCGTAAGCCCCCCGCAGAGTCGTCGCGGGGGGGCTTTGTTGTGACGTTCCCTTTCAGTCCTTGGGCACGTGAACCACGCACGTGGAGAACGGCTTCTGTTGCACGCATTCGAACAGCGCACTCCACTTGCCGCCTTCATTGGCACCCGCAGCCACCGTACCGGAACACGACGGATCAGAAAGGCCCCAGAGAGAACCTTCCGGCCAACCGACCTCACTCGTGCGGTTCTCTATTGCCTGGACACAAGTCGAGGGTGCCCCGAGACGCTTGACTTCTTCCATGAGTTCCAGGAACTGGGGGTTCTGGAGAGCGCCGTCCAGCTGGTCCACCGTTGCCTGCGCGTCGTTCCGCTGACCCTCCGCCGCATCCGGATCCAGGACTGTCGCCAGCGCCTTGCTGTTCTTCGCCACGACCTGCTGGATCTTCTGTTGATCCTGCGGATCCTTCGGCTTTGTCTTCGGGTCCCCGTTTGCCTTCATCGCCTTGGCGCTATTCTTCACGCCGGTCTCGACCTTCTTTTCCTCCTCCGGCTTCGGCTTCTCCTCCGGCTTCGGCTTCTCCTCCGGCTTCGGCTTCTCCCCTGGCTTCGGCTTCTCCTCCGGCTTCGGCTTCTCCTCCGGCTTCGGATTCGCAAGTGCCACCAGAGCATCACTGAGAGATTCCGCGGCCGCCCTGTATTCCTCCTTGGTCTGCTCGTTCGCGGGATCCCCCACAACGTACGCGGCAAATGCGATGTTCAGCGCGGTGTCCCTGTATTCCTTTCGTTCATTCGCCGGCCTACTCGTGTCCTGGGCCAACTTCAACCCTGCGGCCATCCCCGCCACGCTCTTCGCGTACGTGGCCTTGTCCGGCGCCGAGATGGCTGGGTCGTCGAGCTTGTTCAGCGTTACGCTGATCTGGTCCACGATAGATTTGTAATCCTGCTTTTCCTGAGGCGACGTTGCATCGCTATTGATCAGCTTCAGCGTGTCGGTCAGCACCTGGTTCAACTGCGCCTTTACCTGCTCCGGCGCCTTCTCTGCCTGTTCCTGCACTTTCTTCTGATCCTGCGGATTCATGAACTGTTTCTGTTGCTGCTGGTTCTGTTCCTGCTGGTTCTGTTCCTGCTGGTTCGGTTCCTGCTGGTCCGGGTCCTGCTGTTCCTGCTGGTTCGGCTCCTGCTGATCCGGGTCCTGCTGGTTCGGCTCCTGCTGGTTCGGCTCCTGCTGTTCCTGCTGGTTCGGCTCCTGCTGATCCGGGTCCTGCTGTTCCTGCTGATCCGGGTCCTGCTGGTTCGGCTCCTGCTGGTCCGGGTCCTGCTGTTCCTGCTGATCCGGTGGTGGGTCCGGGGGGTCGGGAGGCCCTGCCATCGCCGTAACGTGAGTGAGGGCATCAGGCGCTGCCACAGCAGTGCCCATGCCCACCGGCAACGCGAGCGCGGCAGTCAAGCAGGACGCGCCAACAATGCGGGAGATTCGCTGTCGGGCGGTTCTGGCCATGTTGGTTCCAGATGCACTTGTGATGTGTCGCCTTGCCCTTGCGGACGTGGTCCCGGCGGCCCAGGGTCACCGGAGATCCCTACCTCAACGGTGTACAGGCGTTATAAGAACCACCTTTCGCCCCCTCGCCACATCCCGCAACCCGGGCACCATGCCCTGACTCACCGGGCGGGACCGCACCGTCCGCCGGCCCCGCCCCGCGGTCTAGACCGCGCCGTCGACCGCCGCCGCCACGAAGGCCGCGAAGGCGGAGGACGCGACGGTGAAGGCGGGCCCTCCGGGGTTCTTGGAGTCGCGGACTGCGATGCGGCAGGGCTGGGCGGCGATCTCGACGCAGTCCCCGCCCGTGTCACCGCTGTACGACGACTTACGCCAAGCTGTGACGCCGAGGGGGGCGCACTCGACGCACTGGCCGCCGGTGTCACCGCTGTACGACGACTTACGCCACCGTGCGCCCGTCAGGTTCTGGTTCGTTCCCATAACGCTCCTCCATTACGCGGGCGATCAGCGCTGCCGAATCCTCCACAGAGAGCGCGGCGGCCTGCAAATGATCGTAACGGAGCGAACCCTCCCTGAGGGCTTGTGGATTGGCCGTCATATGACCCTGGACGAAGTCCTCGGTGTAGACGATGTCCGGGTCGTCCTCAAACCGTAGAAGATTGAACGAGCCCATCAGTCCCGCATGCTCACCAACCACGAAGGGCAGGATCTGCACCTTCACCCACTCCTGCTTCTGCACCTCCAGCAGACGAACCAGTTCGTTTCGCATGACCTGCCGCCCGCCGATCTCCTGGTGCAGTACCGCCTCGCTCAGCACCACCCAGATCAAGGGCGGCTGCTCCCGTTCCAGAATGCGTTGCCGTTCCATACGAGCTGCGACCTTCGCATCGAGATCGCCATCGGTACGCACTCCCAGCACGGCCCGCGCGTACTCCTGCGTCTGGAGCAGCCCATCAACCAGCTGGGCCTGGAACGACGAGATGTACGCCGCCTTCGCCTCCATCTCCGCGTACGCCTGGAACCACGTCGGCAGCTGACTCCGCAGCACCAGCCCCACCAGTCGCGAGAACACCCCGCCCGTCCCCAGCGCCGCGTCCACGCGCTCCGAGAAGTCGCGGGTCGGCACCTTCCTCGCCGTCTCGATCTGCCCGACCAGCGAGCCCGTGCAGAAGACGCAGCCTCCCAGCTCCCCCTGGTTCAGACCGGCCTCCTCCCGCAGGCGGCGCAGTTCCGATCCCTAGTAGTCCAGCGCCGAAGCGCCGGGGTCGAGATCGCGGATGTTGACCATGGGACGGTCCCCCCAAGCTGACGCCGTGCGGCGTGCGGTTCGGTACGTAGCCGAGCGTAATCACATCACCACACTCCGGTGATGTGAATCACGCAACTGGCTGTCCGCGGCCCGGAGGCAGGGCGGTGCAACGGCCCGGGAGCGACGTGAAGCGATAATGGGCGGCCCGTACGTACCGACCAGTAGGAGAACCCCATGGCCGCCGCCGCTCCCAAGCCGGAGACGCTCGCCGCCTTCGCCGCCGCCAAGGGCTTCATGCCGGTACGCGAGGGGCTCGCCCTGTACGCCGCCGCCACCGAGGCCGCCGCGCTCGGACTGCCGCTGCTGGAGGTCGGCACGTACTGCGGACGCTCCACGATCCTCCTCGCCGACGCCGCCCGCGAGGCCGGCACGGTCGCCGTGACCGTCGACCACCACCGGGGCAGCGAGGAGCAGCAGCCGGGCTGGGAGTACCACGATCCGACGGTCGTGGATCCGGAGGTCGGCCTGATGGACACCCTGCCCACCTTCCGCCGGACCCTCCACCAGGCGGGCCTCGAAGACCACGTGGTGGCGATCGTCGGGCGTTCGCCGCAGGTCGCGGCCGTATGGGGCGGCGAGGTCGGCCTCGTCTTCATCGACGGCGGACACACCGACGAGCACGCGAACGGCGACTACGAGGGCTGGGCCCCCCACATCGCGGCCGGCGGGCTGCTCGTCATCCACGACGTCTTCCCGGACCCGGCGGACGGCGGCCAGGCCCCGTACCGCGTGCATCAGCGCGCCCTCGCGTCCGGTGCCTTCACCGAGATCTCCGTGACCGACTCGCTGCGCGTCCTGCGTCGTACCTCCTCGGGGATCTGACCGGCCCGGATAGCATCGCCGCGTGTCGTACGACAGCCAGCCCCCCACTTCGCCTCCTTCCCCCACTCCTCCTCGCCGCTTCGGCCCCAGGACCCTCGCCGTCGCGGTCGCCGTGCTCGCGCCGGCCGCCCTGGCGGGCTGGTTCGCGTGGCAGGCGATGAGCGGCCCCGGCGACAGCGGGCCGACGGTGATGCCGCTGCCCGACAAGAGCCGGTCCGCGACGGCGACCGCCTCGAAGCCGGCGCCCACGCCTACGACCGCCCCGACCTCCACGCCGTCCGGACCGAAGGACGACAAGCCGGACCGGGCCGGGCCGCTCACCGGAAAGGTCGTGGTGATCGACCCCGGCCACAACCCCGGCAACTTCCGCCATACGAAAGAAATCAACAAGACCGTCGACGTCGGAACGCACCGCAAGGAGTGCGACACCACCGGCACGTCCACCAACGAGGGTTACACCGAGGCCGCGTTCACCCTCGACGTCTCGCGTCGCCTGCGCGCTCTCCTGGAAGAGCAGGGCGCGACGGTCACGCTGGTGCAGAACGACGACCGTCCGTACGGCCCCTGTGTCGACGAGCGCGCCCGTATCGGCAACGAGGCGAAGGCCGACGCCGTCGTCTCCGTCCACGCCGACGGCTCGGCGGTCGGCAACCGCGGCTTCCACGTGATCCTGCCCGCCTCGGTGAAGGCCGGCGCCGCGGACACCGCGAAGATCGTCGGCCCCTCGCGCGAACTCGGCACGCGCATCGCGGGGAAGTTCGTCCAGGCGACCGGCATGGCGCCCTCCAATTACGTGGGCGACGGCACGGCGTTGGACGTGCGCGAGGACCTCGGTGGTCTCAATCTGACGACTGTGCCGAAAGTGTTCGTCGAATGCGGCAATATGCGTGACCCGAAGGACGCGGCCCTGCTGTCGAGCGGCGGCTGGCGTCAGAAGGCGGCGCGGGGAATCTCCGACGGCATCGGCAGCTACCTCAAGGGGTAGGTCCGATACCCGGCGGCCGACCCTGCCGGGGGGACGATACATTCATCCGTACGATGGGGAGCTTCCCCCGAGCTTCGCACTGTGCCGCCCCGACGAGTCGACCCACTAAGGACCTTCAAAGTGAACATCCGCTCCCTCACTCGAGGCGACGGCGTGGTGATCGGAGCAGCGGTGGTGCTGTTCATCGCCTCGTTCCTCAGCCTTGTCTCCGTGCCCGAATGCAGTGGCGAGTTCTGCCCCAGCTCGTCCTCGTCGCCCAGTGCGTGGGACTCGCTGGGCCTGCTGATGAGCATGTTCCTCGCCGGTGTCATCGCCGCGGCGCTGATCATCCTCAGCCGCGCCATGCCGGGGCGCAAGGTCGCCGGTCTGGACCTCGGGCAGTTCGGGGTGGCCTTCGCCGTCTTCGCGCTGTGGACGGCCTTCTGGACGCTCATCGACATGCCCGGTGACGCGGGCGCCGGCATGATCCTCGGTCTGCTGGCCACCCTCGTGCTCGCCGCCGCCGCCGTCGCGGCCCCGCTCGTCCCGGCCCTCAAGGCCCCGCTCATGGGTGCCCCGAAGCCGCAGGTCGCGCAGCCGTACGGCGGCCAGCCCGGTCAGCCGGGCCCCGGCGGCTACGGCTACCCCGGCGCCCAGCAGCAGCCCTACGGCGGCCAGCCGGGCCAGCAGGGCCAGCCCGGCCCCGGTCAGCAGCAGTCGTACGGCGGCCAGCCGCAGCAGCAGGGCCAGTCGGCCCAGCAGGGCGGCCAGCCGCAGGCGCAGCAGACCCCGGCCCCGCAGGCGCAGCAGCAGGGCGGCGCGCCGGCCTCCGACTTCGCGCCGTTCTGGTTCGCGGTGCCGGTCGCCCGTCCGCTGTACGCCGAGGACGGTTCGCCGACGCCGATCGCCGAACTCGCGCCCGGCACCTGGTACCTGGCGGTGGAGCAGCGCGGTCCCGGTCTGGTCGCCCAGACGCAGGACGGCCGCCGCGGTGTCCTCCAGGACACCACCGGCATCCAGCGCGGCTGACGCCACACACACGCCCCGCCCCAGCGCAACGGCCCCCCGCCCCTTCCGGGCGGGGGGCCGTTGTCGACAGCGGCGGCGCGGCCTGCGCCGAGTGCTCCTCGCCCCGGCGCTCAGCCGAAGGAGGAGCGCTCCAGCCAGAAGTCCAGCAGCTGCGCCTCGCCCAGCACCTCCACCCGGTCGCTGTCGGCGGGCAGCCGGCGGTAGAAGACCTGGAGCACGTCGGTGAGCGGGCCGCGCAGGGCGACCGTGGCCTTCTCGTGGCCGCGGCGCCAGGTGAAGCCGTCCTCGCCGAACTCGATCAGCCACTCCGCGCCGGGCACGTCCGTCGCGTGGAGATGGAGGGAGCGGCCCCCGCCGCGCCGCAGTTCCTTCACCTGCTCGTCGGTGCCGGTGGACTGCATCCAGGCGACGATCTCCAGCCATTCGTCGATGGTGTCCGAGGCCACGTCGGGATCCACCTCGAAGACGATCCCGGCGGCGATCGCCGCGTCCGCGCGGTGGACCACCGTCTCGTGAGCCATGCGGCGCGCCCAGAAGGCCGTGCTGTTGTCCCCGTTCCAGGACCACACCTCGGCGTCCGGCCCGGCGGTGCGCAGCGCGTCGACGGCCTTCCGCGCGCCCTCTTCCAGCCATGCGTCCAGGGCCGCCGGTTCGGCGTCCCCGGGGCCCGCGAAGTCGGGCACCTGCTCCTCGGGGACGGCCTCGGAAGCCCTCGTCCGTACGATCGCCTCGACCCAGCGGTGCGCGCCGCCGACGTGGCGTGCGAGGTGGCCCAGAGTCCATTCGGGACAGGTCGGCACCTTCGCCGTCAGGTCGGCTTCCACCAGCACGGCTCTCAACAGGTCGGTCTGGCGGACGACTTCATCGCAATGACGTGCATATCCGAGGTCGGTCATACAGGCACTCTAGTGGGGCCCGTTTGTGCGGTCTCCCGGGTTTCGGCGGGCGTAAAGCGGCAACACGACGGGCATGTCCCCCCGCCAACGCAGTGGAAGCAGCCGGGCGGCGACGATCGTCGTCGTCATCGCCGACATCATGGCCTTCATTCTCGGCCTGTGGATCCTGATGTACCTGCTGGACGCCAACCGCGCGAACGACTTGGTGAACTTCGTCCAGGACGCCGCCCGGTGGCTGGCCGGCTGGTCGCACGACCTGTTCACCTTCGACGAGGCGTGGGCGCGCGTCGTCGCCGGTTACGGTCTCGCCGCGCTCGTGTACCTCTTCGCCGGACACGCGCTGGCCAACGTCCTGCGCCGCCACTGAGGCGGCGAGGTCCAGCGCGTCAGCAGCAGTCCGGGTCCAGGCCGAACGGCAGCCGTTCGCCGCTGAAGACCGCGGTGGTCGCCTCGTCTCCCCCCAGGGCGGCCACCGCGAGCAGCAGCGACCCCGCCGTCCACGTCGTCTGCTCCCGCGGCCACACGGCGTCGTCGTCGAAGACGTATCCCGTCCAGTACATGCCGCCCGGCGCCCGCAGGTGCTGGATCGACTGGAGGATCTCCAGCGCCCGGTCCGACTCGCCCATCACCCACAGCGCCAGGGCGAGTTCGCAGCTCTCGCCGCCGGTCACCCAGGGATTGGGGAGTATGCAGCGCACGCCCTGTCCCGGGACGACGAACCGGTCCCAGTCCGCCTCGATGCGGGCCTTGGCCTCCGGTCCGGTCACCGCGCTCGTGAGGATCGGGTAGTACCAGTCCATCGAGTAGCGGCTCTTGTCGAGGAACCGCTCCGGGTGGCGCTGGATGGCGTGCCGCAGCGCGCCGACCGCCAGCTCCCAGTCGGGCTGCGGCTCCTCCCGCTGCTCGGCGATGGCGAGCGCGCAGCGCAGCGCCTGGTGGATGGAGGAACTGCCGGTCAGCAGCGCGTCGCCCACGGGCGTGCCGTCGTCCTCGCGCTTCCAGCCGATCTGGCCGCCGGGCTGCTGGAGCCCGAGGACGAATTCGGTCGCCGCGTAGACGGTCGGCCACATGCGGTCGATGAACGCGTCGTCGCCGGTGGCCAGGTAGTGGTGCCAGACGCCGACGGCGATGTACGCGCAGAAGTTGCTCTCGCGGCCCCGGTCGGTGACCCGCTCCGCGTCCCCGTCGTCGTACGCCGCGTACCAGGAGCCGTCCGCGTTCTGGTGCCTCGCCAGCCACGCGTAGGCGCGGGCGGCGGCGTCGTGCTCGCCGGCCGCATCGAGCGCCATGGCGGCCTCGGTGTGGTCCCACGGGTCGAGGTGGTGGCCGCGGAACCACGGGATGGCGCCGTCCTCGCGCTGTACGGCGAGGATGCCCGCCACGGTCTCGGCGGCCTCGTCGGCGGTGAGCACACCGGGGAGGACCAGGTGTTCCGTACGTCCTGAAGTGGTCACTTGGCGGCCGCCACCGACGGGGCCGGCAGGTGCGGCTTGGTCGCGTACGCCACGAAGCTCTTGCCGACCACCGGGTTGAGGAGCTGCTCGGCGATCCGCGTCGCCGCGGGCTTCTTCATGATGTCCCAGACCAGCAGCTTGTGGTACGCCCGGACCGGCAGCGCTGCGTCCTTGCCGTCCCTGCCCACTCCGAACGCGCACTTCAGCCACCAGTAGGGCGAGTGCAGCGCGTGCGCGTGGTGCGTGCCGTACGGCTTCAGGCCCGCCTCGCGCATCTTGCCGAGCAGTTCGTCGGCCTTGTAGATGCGGATGTGGCCGCCCTCGACCTCGTGGTACGCGTCGCTCAGCGCCCAGCAGACCTTCTCGGGCCCGTAGCGCGGCACGGTGACGGCGATGCGGCCGCCCGGCTTCAGTACGCGGACCATCTCGGCCAGCACCCCCTTGTCGTCGGGGATGTGCTCCATGACCTCGGAGATGATCACGACGTCGAAGGAGGCGTCGGGGAAGGGCAGGTTGAGCGCGTCGCCCTCCATGGCGGTGGCGGTGGCGCCCGCCGGGGCCTCACCGGCCTCCTTCATGGCGGCGAACCACTTGGCGACCTCGCGGATCTCCTCGCCGTTCTGGTCGAGGGCCACCACCTGGGCGCCGCGCCGGTAGCACTCGAAGGCGTGCCGGCCCGCGCCGCAGCCCAGGTCGAGTACGCGATCGCCCGCGGCGAGCGGGAAGCGGGAGAAGTCCACGGTCAGCACGGGGTCTGCCCTTCCGGGTGGGGGTGGTTGCGGCGCCGGGTCACCGGGCACGCGTGGCGGGGGTGGCAGGGGGCGGGAGCGGGGGCGGGCGGAGTCCGCGGCGGCGGAGTCCGCTTCAGCGGGGTCTCACCGGACTCCCCCGCGCACCGCGCCGTGCGCGGCGATCTGTTCGCGGTAGAGCTCGGCGGTGCCCTGGGCGGCCCTGGCCCAGGTGAACTTGTCCAGCACCCGGTCGCGCCCGGCCGCGCCGAGGCGCCGGCGCAGCTCGGCGTCGTCCAGCAGCCGGCCGAGGGCGGCGGCCAGCGCGCCGGCGTCGCCCGGCGGCACGGCCAGGCAGGTCTCGCCGTCGGGGCCCGCGACCTCGGGGATCGCGCCGCCGGTGGTGGCGACGAGCGGGGTGGAGGTGGCCATGGCCTCGGCGGCGGGGAGCGAGAAGCCCTCGTAGAGGGAGGGGACGCAGGAGATCTGCGCGCTGCGGACCAGGTCGACCAGCTCGCGGTCGCTGATGCCCTTGACGAACTCGACGGCGCCCCGGAGCCCGTACCGCTCGATGGCCTGGGCGACCGGGCCGTCCTCGGCGCGCTTGCCGACGACGACGAGGTGGGCGTCGGGCTGCTCGGTGCGGAGCTTGGCGAGCGCCTCGACGAGGTGGACGAGGCCCTTGAGCGGTACGTCCGCGCTGGACGTCGTCACGATCCGCCCCGGGACCTCTGCGACGGACGGGTCGGGCGACCAGAGACCGGTGTCCGCGCCGATGTGCACGACGCGGACGCGGTCGGGGCGCACCCCGAGGTGCTCGACGATCTCCTGCTGCGAGGAGCCGGAGACGGTGAGCACGGAGGGCAGCCGGCGGGCGACGCGCTTCTGCATGCGCGTGAAGCCGTACCAGCGGCGCACGGAGGCGCGCTTGCGGCGGCTCGTCGCGGCGGCGAGGTCGAGCCGGCGGTCGACGGTGATGGGGTGGTGGACGGTGGTGACCAGGGGCGCGCCGAGGTCGCCGAGCAGGCCGTAGCCGAGCGTCTGGTTGTCGTGGACGACGTCGAAGTCGCCGCGGCGGGCCGTCAGGTGGCGCCTGGCGCGGAGCGAGAAGGTGAGGGGCTCGGGGAAGCCGCCGGTCCACATCGTCGCCACTTCGAGGGCGTCGATCCAGTCGCGGTACTCGCCGCGCCCGGGGGTGCGGAAGGGGTCGGGGCTGCGGTACAGGTCGAGGCTGGGCAGCTCGGTGAGCGGTACGCCCTCGTCGAGTACGGGGTAGGGCTGGGAGCCGAGGACTTCGACGCTGTGGCCGAGCCGGGCGAGCTCGCGCGAGAGGTGGCGTACGTAGACGCCCTGGCCTCCGCAGAAGGGGTTGCCCTTGTAGGTGAGGAGCGCGATGCGCAGCGGGCGCTCGCCCTTGCCGGGGTCCCCCGCGTGGGGGCTCGCCTCCATGGCCTCAGCGGTCACTCCCGGCCCCCTTCTCACTGCTCTTTCACCGGAGCGTAGCCGCTGGCGCTAACCTAGAACAAGTTTCAGTATCGCTCGCTCGACGAGCTCTGAATCTACCGGCAGGTAGCGCAACCGGAAGCGTCGGGTCAGGTGATTCACGCCACGGCGGGCGCCTGCCATGCTGTGCCACCCGGGGGCCCGCTCCCTCAGGCCCGGAGTACGCACAGAAGCCATGGAATGGGACGCATGACCGTGGAAGTCAAGTCGGCGCCGCCACCCCTGACGGCGCGTCAGGAGGCACGTCGCCGCCGCATCCTGCACGCCAGCGCGCAGCTGGCCGGCCGGGGCGGCTTCGACGCGGTGCAGATGCGCGAGGTCGCCGAGTCGTCGGGCGTCGCACTGGGCACGCTGTACCGCTACTTCCCCTCCAAGATCCATCTGCTGGTCGCCACCATGCAGGACCAGCTCGAACACCTGCACAGCACCCTGCGCAAGCGGCCCCCGGCCGGGGAGAGCGCGGCCGAGCGGGTCGCCGAGACGCTGATGCGGGCCTTCCGCGCGCTGCAACGGGAGCCTCAGCTGGCGGACGCGATGGTGCGGGCGCTGACCTTCGCGGACCGCAGCGTCAGCCCGGAGGTGGACACGGTCTCGCGGCAGACGACGGCGATCGTCCTGGAGGCGATGAACCTGCCGGGGCCGCCGACGCCGGAGCAGCTGGCGGCGGTCAGGGTCATCGAGCACACCTGGTACTCGACGCTCATCACGTGGCTCTCGGGGCGGGCCTCGATCGATCAGGCGGGGATCGACATCGAGACGGTGTGCAAGTTGATCGATCTGACCGGTCCAGTCGGCCGGGACGGTCCGGCCGACCAGCGTTACCGTCGGTAGCAGGCGCACGCGCGCCCGAAGTGCGCCCACTACACCCCTCTCGCGCTCCCTGTTGGCCTGAACCTGCCCCTCTGACATCGGCCGTCACGGGTACTAATGAGCGACGTGCCATGTCCATGCAGTGCTACACGGTGGGACCTCAGGGGGAACAAGCAGTGAGCCGCATCATCCGTGTTCTTCTCGTGCACGACATCGGTCTGATGCGGTCGGGGCTGGCCGCGCTGCTCGAAAAGGAACCCGACATCGGGATATCCACCAGTACGCCGGACGGAGCGTTACGCAACGCGCGGTCGTTACCGCCGCACGTGTGCGTGGCCGACGCGGAAGGGCCGGGATCGCCGGGCCTGATCGCCGCCGTGGAGGTGGCGGATGTCTGCGGCGCGTACCCGGGCTGCGCGGTGCTCGTCCTCGTCCCGGCCGGCAAACCGGGCCTGCTGCGGCGCGCGTACGAGGCCGAGGCCCAGGGGTACGTCAACAAGAACGCCCCGGCGGAGCGGCTCCTCGAAGGGATACGCCGGGTGGCGGCGGGCGAACGTTTCGTCGACGACTCCCTCGCCTGCGGGTTCCTGGAAGCCGCCCGCAGCCCGCTCACCACGCGCGAGCTGAGTGTGCTGTCACTCGCCGCCGAGGGGGCGGGCGTCACCGAGATCGCCCGCAGCCTGCACCTGACCAACGGGACCGTGCGCAACTACATCGCCGCGATCACCCGCAAGACCGGGGCCCGCAACCGCGTGGACGCCATTCGCATCTCGCAGGGCGCCGGCTGGCTCTGACCAGCTCCCGACCAGGTCCCGGTAGAGCGCGGAGCGCCGGATCAGCTCGTCGTGCGTACCGCAGACCGCGTGCGTACCGTCCATCACGAGCACGCGGTCCGCGCGCCGGGCCGAGCTGATCCGGTGGGCCACGACGATCAACGTGGTACCGGCGCGCTCGGCGAAGGCGCGTTCGGCGCGGGCCTCGGCGGCGGGGTCGAGATGACAGGTCGCCTCGTCGAGCAGGACGACGGGCACGGGCGCCAGGTGGGAGCGGGCGAGGGCGACGAGCTGCCGCTCGCCCGCCGACAGTTCGCCCGGTGTCACCGCGGCGTCCAGGCCGCCCAGCCGCACGAGCAGCGCGTACGCCCCGACCGCGCGGGCCGAGTCGAGCACGGCCGGGTCCGGCGGCGGCTCCCCCGGGCACAGGTAGGTGAGGTTGTCACGGAGGGTGCCGGAGAAGACGTACGCCTCCTGCGGCACCAGGACGCGCCGGTGCGCGGCGCCGCGCACCGGCTCTCCGCAGACCAGGATTTCGCCGCGGCCGGGCTCCAGCAGCCCCGCGACGAGGGCGGTCAGGGTGGACTTGCCGATGCCGCTGGGCCCGACGACGGTGAGACGGCCGCCGGCCGGGACGACGAGATCGAGCCCCCGGAACACCGGCTCGGCGTGCGGCCCGTACGCGAAGGTCACCCCGCGCAGCTCCACCGCGGCCTCCCCGCGCCCCGGGCGGCCGTACCACCGTCGTGGTGATCACCGAGGACCGCCGCGCCGAGCTTCTCCGGACACTGGGGATGCTGCGCGAGC